>DATHSU010000428.1:0-3421 GCA_035463895.1 Ignavibacteriaceae bacterium
CGACGTAATTTTCCCAATTCATTTTCATAACAGCTCCGGGTTAATTTTAAAAGATTGTAAAATTATACAGGTAAATATAAATGAATGGAATTTCTAATACACTTTTACTGAAGGCAATAAATAAGCCCCAGAATAAACTTGGAGATATAGAAATACTTACATTTGTAAGTATCTGTTTACGGTTGAAATAAATTAAAAGATAAAGATTTGATGAATGAATGATTGGATGGTTGAATGACCTCATCCATTGCTCCCGGAGAAAGTCAGTTGGAAGTATTTGTTTTTGTAGCCCCCTGTTCTATTAATAAATTATTTTAGTAAAATAATCTTATGTGAAGCAGAATATTCATCTATGTTCATTCTAAGCAAATAAATACCTGAAGCCAGTTCATTTGCATTAAATAAAAACGTATGATTTCCCGAATCATAATAGCCATTAACAATTTCAGCAACTTCCTGCCCGATAACATTATAGACTTTAACAGTTAAATTTCCATTAACCGGATTTTTAACCGAAATTCTTGTTGAAGCATTGAATGGATTAGGATAATTGATTAAACCGTAATCGAATGGAACTGTTGTCTGAGATGCCAAATGAATATTAGTGATCATTTGTTTCTTCTGCATAATTCTCTGGTAAGATGCCTCAATCCTTGATTCTGAAATGATGCCGAGAGAAATTTTGTTCTGAACAATAGTAATAATACTGTCAACCAGGGATTTTCCTTCAATCTTATTTCCGGTGTAAAGCAGAATATCATTACCAGCATTAATTGACAGTTCAACAGCTTTGTTGAATGTATAATTATTTGTTATGGCACCCATAAACATTCCATCAGTAATTACCAATCCTTCAAACCCTAACGAATCTCTTAAAAGATTTGTCATAACTTTATCGGAAAGAGAAGCAGGATAAGTTGAATCAAGATTTGCATTATACAAATGTCCGCTCATTATAAAATCATTATAACCACTCTGAATTAACTTGCTAAAAGGTATTAACTCAGAGTACGACCACGTATTTGTAATATCAGTAAATCCTAAATGAGAATCCGTATCAGCACTGCCGTGACCCGGAAAGTGTTTAAGTGTTGTAAAAATATTTCTACTATTAAACTCATCGATAAATAGGTTACAGTGATAAAAAACTGAATCGGGATTTGCGGAAAAACTTCTATCAAGATTACCTATTGCGGGACTAGTTGGATTAACATTCACATCAGCTACGGGAGCCAGATTAACATTAAATCCACTCTGCTGAAGCCAGCCTGTCATTAGTGATGCCCAGGCGCGTGTTGAATCTTCATTATTAAAAATCCCGATTTGTTCGGCGGTATAAGTGTTTTCAAAACCGTTTGATCCTCTTAATCTTGCTACTCTGCCGCCTTCCTGATCCACAGATATAAAAAGTGGAGTTTCAGAATTTAGTTGTAGTGAAGCAGTCAACTGCTGAACCTGAGCGGGCGAAGTTATGTTATATCCCATTAGAATCACCCCGCCGATTTTTCTTAATTGAATATCGTTAATGATCATTGTGTCAGTAAGTTCCGTTCCGGAAAATCCAACCATTAACATCTGTGCAATTTTGTGCTCAAGTGATTGCGGAAATGAAATATTTGTTAAAAGTATAAACAGTAAAAGTTTTTTCATATATTATTTTCGTAGGGAACAGACTCCCGTCTGTTCCGCCTTTAATATTTTTGATGATATAAAATTTATTATAACAATTCATCCAACCCTTTTTTCGGATCGGTCAGGAGACCGATCCCTACATTTCTAAATTTTCAGGATTGTTCTTTTCAAATTCCCAGTTTACTGGATTATTCTGTATGTATTGCCTGATAAATAATAACTCTTTTTCATTCCTTATTACCCGGTCATAAAAAGATTTTTGCCAATGAAATTGCTCATCTTCATTTAATATCTCTCTTATTTTTCTTGATGAATATGATTTTAATTTACCAATGATGTCGGAAACACTTAATTTAATTTTACCATTTGAAGTAGTTTTCACAAGCTCATCTAAGATAAGTATTAAATGAATATGGTCAGGCATAATTACATAATAGTCGATTTCAACTTTATATAGAACAGAAAGATTTTTTATTACTTCATCAACAATTTTACCATATTTAGTTAGTATTAGTTCGGAATGTACTATATGGGAAAATAATTCCCGTCTATCTTTCATACAGAAAGTAACGAAATAATATCCGGATTGGGAATAATCATATTCTTTTAATCGTGTATTTTTTCTTTTTGGCAAATTGTTCATTTACATAAACGTAGGGAACGGACTCCTGTCCGTTCCGCCTTTAATAATTTTCATGATATAAAATTTATTACAAACAATTCATCCAACCTTTTTCGGATCGGTCAGGAGACCGATCCCAACGTTATACCTTAATAAAAATTTTCTTTGCATATAAAATCCACATCAAACCCAGCCAGATGACAATGTAAACTATTGCAAAACCTAATGATGCATTAATAGGACTCAACCACGAAAGGAAAAATGTATCAAACAAATATCCTTTAAGAGTGATCATTGTTCCCTCTGCAGTTTGCCATTTAATTAAGTAAAACAATCTTCCGACAATACCTGAAAGAAAAAATACTGTTATTGCATTCATACCATAGACGTGAAATGGTTTTATCCACCATGTAACTTTTTTAATATCAATAAACCAGTAACAGAATGCGAGAAAAAATAATGCAAGTCCGCCAGTGTAAAGAACATAAGAACTTGTCCAGATATTTTTATTTAACGGAAACCAGAAACTCCATATCCATCCGGCAAGCATTAATGCACTTCCCCAGATATACATCCACACTGTTTTTGTTGCCGCATCTTTTTCACTTCTTAGTAAGTTACCCGTAAATATTCCAAGCATAGCTGTTCCGATTGCTGGAAGTGTTGAAAGAATTCCTTCCGGATCCCAGACTTTTGATGCAGACCACAAATGACTTCCAAGTAATAGCTGATCAATGTATGCAGCCAGATTTGTTGTAGGTTCGTAATTAGCATAGCCAACACCTGGAACTGGAACGAGACTCATTAGTGCTGCGTATCCAACTAATATAGCTCCTGTAATCCAGTACTGAGCTTTTGTATTTGTGGTTAGGAAAAGAATTGAAGCGACAAGATAAACCACAGCTATCCTTTGAAGTACTCCCGGAATTCTAATAGTTGCCCACGAAAACTGATGATCAAGCATAAGCCCGAATGGAAAACCAGCCAGTATGATTCCAAGCAAAAATAAAATAACCGAACGTCTAAAAATATTCAGGTAAAGACTTTTCATACTGCCGCCCTGCGCTTTTCGCTTTGTGAGTGAGTATGAAATGGCAACACCGACTATGAAAAGGAAAAACGGAAAAATAAGATCAGTAAAAGTACACCCATGCCAGTCTGCATGCC
>DATHSU010000429.1:0-8319 GCA_035463895.1 Ignavibacteriaceae bacterium
GGAGGATCGTGTTAATTCTATTTCATCATCAAAAAAACTTTCTGAAGAAAAGGAAATTTCAAAACTTTTAATTTGATTGACCTTGTAATGATCTGTCAGATAACAATCCAATATCATTTCGATGTATCTTGTATTATTTACATGCTGATTAACATCAATATCAGTGTATCTGAACTTTTTATGAAACAGAATTTCCTGAGTGGCTCCTGTAATAATTTTATCAGGGAATTCATCAACAGCAATCAAATCAGGTTGATAGAAAATTTCCCATGGTAAATTTTTAGTATCTGTAATACGCTTTGTTTTTCTGTTTATAGGAAGCCACGCACTTGTAGCGTTTAATAAAATCTTCCCATCTGTATCTTGCATTGAATAATCACGCATTGAGTAAAGTTTGAATTTGCATCTCGGCCACGTTTTGATAGTTACCGAATCTCCAAAAGACGGATACCTCTCAATATTTAATTTTACCCACGAGAGTACCCACGCGAAATCGTGTTTATAGAGATCTTTAAAGCCAAGTCCTAAATTATCAGCATGTACCGCGGCAACATCTTGCAGCAGATTAAACACAGAACTGATTTTAATTCTGTTATTAAAATCAACATCATAGGCACGAATGGTTTTTGTTTCTTCGTAAATGGTATTCACATTATTATTTATTTAATTTTTCGCTTGTCAACGGGGCGATGATATTATTTAATAAAACCAACAACCACAATCTTCCAGCAAAAACATTATAATCTGCTAATAATTTTTCCCAGGGATGATTCATAACATAATGCCCAAACACAAATTCAAATAAAATAGTTAAAGCAATCCAAAAAATACCAATCCTTACAAGAGCAGACTTTTCTTTAACACATTTTATTTGTACATAAAAACAAATCACCAGGAACTGAATTATAAGAAACATTAAAGTGCTTATGATATGAGCAACTGGTTCAGTTGTATATGACAAAATAAAACTCTGTCTTATTGTGCCATTAAGTATTGCGAGAACAACCATTATAAACCATGGAATAAGAGCATTTAAGTAAATCATATTATGCTATTCTTATCTGAAAATTGAATTAAATAATTATTCAGAAGGACTTATTGAAGAGAATACCATCAAGTTCAACAATATCATCTAACCGGATTAAAAGCCCTCCATCGGTTTTCAGATATTCAATTTTATCTTTTGAAAAAATATCGGCAATAACACAGATAATAGTCTGAGTACTATTCGACTTATCTGTGAAGGAAAGTTCAACTTTACTTTTTCTTAAAGCGCGCAATTCCAGCTCATCGTGAAGTCCGCATGCTATTGGTTTATATTCCTTATTCATAATTAATTATTTCCCTCCTACAAATTTCCATTCCCACACCAAGCCATCTTCGGGATGATCAACCTCTTTATCAAAAACAAATCCTGCTTTTTTTAATATTGATGTGGATGCGTTTTCCTCCGGTAAAGTTTGCGCAATTACTTTTATGCCCGGCTGTGCTTTTAATGCGATATGTACAAGATTGTTTGCCATGCGCGAAGCATATCCCCTTCCCTCATATTCTGGGAAAGTAAAGTAAGCGATTTCAACAGTATTATTTATTGGGGGAGATTTAAATGCGCATGTACCAATGCACTCGCCGATATCATCAAGCACCAGATATCCAACCCAGGGAGGTTCGTAACTGGCTGTTTTATAAAGTTCAACCGTTGCTGTTAATATATTTTCTGCTATCGGATGAAGATTTTTAATTTCTTTCTCCGGTTTACCATCTTTAGATATTGGTATTAATTCCATTGTGGTTAGACTTCTATTGTTATTTATCTTCTTGATTTCATCAATTCATAAACCCGGGTAGAGAGAGCTTTAAATTTAGGAAGAGCATCTTTCTCGGGTAGCGGCATAAAGCATGCAATTATATATCTCACGTTTCCATCATCAACAATGCCGACATCATTTGTCCAGTAAGAAAACCAGCCGGTTTTATTATAGTACATTGCATCTGCAGGCAGTCCTGATGCGATTTTTGTTTTATCTAATTGACTTCCGAGCAGTGAAAGAAGTTGCATGCTTACCCAGGGATTAACAAGTTTAAGCGTGTATATCCTGTATAAAAAATCAGCAGCGTGCAATGCGCAGGTTTCCGTACCGCGCACATTTTCATATCCGGGATCCTCAACCGCTCGTTTTAAGAACTTTCTCGTTACTTCACTACCCTTCCATCCGTAAGAATTAAGCAGATAATCGATGTTCGGTCTTTGTGCAATATCAATCAAACAATTTGCAGAAGTATTATCGCTTCTTGTTATCATCAGATCAAGAAGGTAATATATTGTGACAGTATCATTTTCTTTTAACAGTGGACGGGGATCTGATTTTATTCCTTTGGACCGGTCAACAGCATTATGTCCGCTCACAATGTGTTCATCATATAAAGAATATTTTCTCTGAGAAACCTGGTGCAGAACTTCTGCCGCCACATACATCTTATAAACAGAAGCCGGGTATATGAAATTATCATAGTTTACACCGCCGAGAATTAGTTCTTCTCCAGCCATATCAATAACAGCAAAGGATATTTGTTCGATACCATCCTCACCAACGTCAAAGTTTTGTTCAAGCTCAAGTTCAATAATGATATTGCGGAGAGCTTGATTGAAATTATCATCAACCTTATAATATGAAGGAACTTCCACCGATTGTGATAGAATGACCGGGCATAGAACGATAAGTATTATTAGTAATTTTTTCATAACGAATAATATTTGTTGATAACTTGTCTTTTTTAATGTTAATTATTGAACCATATAATCATAAATGTATCTGGATGCTTTTGCAATAGCGCCAGTACCGGCTTTCATATCAGAAAGATGTTTTGAGAGAATTACCAGAACATATTTTCTTCCATCGGGCAGAAAGACTAGTCCGGAATCGTGATTAACTCCGGTTATCGAACCAGATTTAGTTGCCGCTTTAACTTCTTCGGGAAGCAGTGCCGGTATTTTAGTGCGATGTTTTTGCTGTAACAGTATTTCTATCATTTCCTCACAGGCTTTTTCAGAGACAAAACTTCCCTCACCCAGTGCACGGTATATCAACATAAGATCGTAAGCAGTTGTAGTATTGTTTAATCCTTGCTCAAATGCTTTCATATCCTCAACACCGCGAAGAACCCGGATATCGTTTGCTCCGATACTTCGCATTGTTTGGTTCACTTTTTTTGCATCGACAAGTTCAATTAAAATATTTGTGCTGAGATTTCCACTGAAGGTGATCATATCTTTAATAAGATCAATAATAGGCTGTGTTGTACCCAAGTTCTTATAAAATTTTTCACCGCCGTCTCTGTCAATATTCATAGAGAATGGACTGCCGTCAACAATGCTTTGGAATTCATTTTTAACTAATAAAGAGTCATTCAGACTGAATTTATTTTCAGATGCCTGTTTAAACAGTTCCATCATTACAGGAGTTTTCATTGTACTGGCTGCATGGAAAGTCTCTCCTTCATTTATAAAAATTTCATTTTCTGAGTTTGATAAGTCGCTGAAGGCAAGAGCAAAGGTGCCTTCAACAGAAGCAAACTCATTTTCTATTTTTGTTTTCAGGTCAGTGAGTGACATTATATTATCCTGTGGAAAGTTTTGTAAGGTTATAATTGCTAAGAACAGCAGTGTTTTTTTCATAAATATGCCAATAGTTGGTTTAAAACAGATCAAATTGCCATTGAAAAAATAATCAATCCTCAAATAGATATGAAGGTTAGGGATAATTTAAGTGCTAAAAAATTTACCCCGTGCCGGATAAAACTTGTCTGTTACACCGACAGTCTAACCTGACGTATTTCAAAAACATTTTACAGGAGTGCGCATCCGGACTTGATTCTTTTCTATTCTCACATAACAAATAATAAGGAGAGATATGAAAAAAGAGTCAGTTGCACTTCGCATTGTCCTTGTAGGATGCCTGATAGTGTTGTTATTAATTCCATTGTGGATGGTTCAGTTTCTTGTTTCAGAGAGGCGTGTTTACAGAGATGGGGCAGTCAGAGAAATAAGCAAGAGCTGGGCAGGTCCTCAAACAATAGCCGGACCGCTGCTTACCCTGGTTACAAATCATGAACACATCGGTAAAGACGGAACGAAATCCTTTTCTAAGAAACGTACATTTTATCTGCCCGAAAACTTATCTGTTGAAGCAAATGTAATTCCGGAGAAAAGATACCGTGGTATATATTCCGCCATCGTTTATAAAACCGACCTAAACATTAAAGGCGACTTTAATTTTCAAAAGCTCCAGGAGAAATTGAACGATCCAAATCTTTTAGAGAGCTATTTATCTTTTAACATTGATGATCCAAGAGGTATTCAGCAGAATATAACTGTAAAGTGGGATGATGTTCTCCGGAATGTTAATCCCGGACTCAAGGATAAAAATATTTTTACAAACGGTTTTCACTCTGAAATAAATGTTAATAAAGAGAAAGCCATGAGTTCATTTGAAATTAATTTAACACTAAACGGCGTGGATGATCTGAACTTTGTTCCTATGGGAAAGAACACAGAGGTAAATATAAGTTCCTCCTGGAGTAATCCAAGCTTTATTGGAAATTTTCTTCCCGCTGAACGGGATGTAAACGAAAATGGTTTTACTGCCTCGTGGAGCGTTAATCATTTTAACCGCGAGTTTCCCCAAGAATGGGATAATCAGCATTATGATGTGTTTAAAGATAAGTTCGGTGTTAAATTTTTTATTCCTGCCGATGAATACCAGCAGACAACGCGCTCAACAAAATACGGACTGCTTATAATCATACTTACATTTGTAAGTTTCTTTCTTGTTGAGGTTTTCAGCGGAAAGGCAATTCACCCGATTCAATATTTGTTAATTGGATTAGCTCTTATCGTATTTTATTCAATGCTGCTGGCGCTATCGGAGTATATTTTGTTTCAGTACTCATACTTAATAGCCGGCTCTCTTGTGATAGGATTAATAACTCTCTATACAAAAAGCATATATAAAAACCGGAACATTGTTTTATCAATTTCTGCAATGCTTATTTCGTTTTACGGATTTGTATATGTGCTTCTTCAATTGCAGGATTACTCGTTATTGCTCGGCAACATAGCCCTGTTCTTAATACTGGCGGCAATAATGTTCTTTACAAGAAAAGTGAACTGGTTTGATGTATTGAAGAGTAAATCAGTAATTGAATAGTTGATGTAAAGACTGTCTCACAAGTAATGTTTTCTCGATAATTATTCTGATTCCATCAGACAAAAACTCGAAAACCGGTCACAATAAAAGGTTCTCGAGTAATGAAATGTATCGAGAGAACCTTTTGAGACAGTCCCCACGTACCGGAAACTTGTTATTGATTATATCCGAATTAGATACTAATTTGTTGACAAAAAGGAAACGGATATGCCAATAATAAAATCAATTTCAAGTCTCCGGCATCAGACAAGAGAAATAGCTGAGCTATGTCATGAAAAAGATGAACCGGTTTTTCTTACAACTAATGGTGAAGGCGATCTGGTTGTCATGACCATAGAGCACTATGAAAATCTGAAAGCACAGGTTGATTTATTTGGAAAACTTGGCGTTGCACAGTCTCAATCTGCAGAAGGAAAAAAGGGAATAACTCACAAACAGATGATGACAAAATTACGAAAGAGAATTAATGCCGGGTAAATATTCTCTTAGATATTTGCCTGTTGCTGAAGAAGATCTTATTTCATTTCTATACTGGATTGCTAAAGATAGTCCTGTCCGGGCTTTTAAATTTGTAGATAAACTAGAAGAGAAAATAGGAAAGCTGGAGCAGTTTCCTTTACTGGGACGAGTCCCCCGGCACCATAAACTCAGAGAATATGGTTATCGTGTTCTGATGGCAGAAGATTTTTTAGTTTTTTATATAATACGAAAAAAGACTATTGAAATTCACCGGATTACTAGAGCGTCAAGAAATTTGGATCACCTAATTTAATATTATCTGCAAGCGGAGTCCACTATATCCATAACGTATCCATAAAAATAAAGTATTAGAAAAGAGGGTTTTTATTTCAGTATTTGCTTTATTAAAAAGGATACTATGTGTGTTGAATAGAATGAATTTAAAGCTGTTTAATTATTTCCTTTATTAATTTACTGTTTATCAACATAGAAGAATGCATGGGTGAAATGAATCTTTTATTTATAGCAATAGTCCAAACAGAGCTATTGTTTGGAATAATCATTAAATCTAAAGGAGTTCTATATGAAAATAAGGTTAAACTTTTTAATAGACACTCTTTAGTTTCTAAATTTTTTAAGAAATCACTATTGGGGCGTAATTGCTTCATTCCTTTGCCAGGATATATGTAAGAAAGATAACTACCATGATGGGGCGCGGAAATTGTGATTAACCGATTAACTTGATCTATGCCGCCAAGTTCTTGAAGATAATACCTGCAGACAATAGCACCCAGACTAAAACCAACAAGTAAAAATTTAGAATCAGTTTCAAGATTATTTTTTATATAGTCTTTAAGTTTTATGGCAAGATCTTCTATTCCGTACTTTGCATCGATTGGTTTTAAGGTTGGTGCAAAACACTTATGACCTTGTGCTTCGAGTTTCTTTTTAATATAAAAGAATATTTGCCAGTGCTAATAAAGCCGTGTACTAAAACAATATTCATTCAACTTTTTCTTAAACACAAAATTGCTTGCAACAAAATTACTTTGCATCTCGGTTTTTATCAATCCAATATCCCAAAAGAACAAAAAGCCATTATGCATTACCAACCATACCAATCATTCCAATAGAAGGAGGATATGGCCCAACAAGATTTGAAACATATATTGTAACCAGGAATACAATTAATCTTAAAAAGCATTTATGTGATAATTATAAAAATATTGGTAGCCGCAGGCATCAGTCTGCGAAATTTTATTAAGATCGAAACCTAAAGGTTGCGCCTACCCCTGATAATATAGTTTTCACACAGCCTCGAAAGAGGAAATCTTTTGTAATTCTTTATTGAGATTCCCGATCAAGTCGGGAATGACAAGAGAATTAACTAACCTTCTTTCATACTTAACTGAATTCGTTTTCTTTCAACATCTATATCAATAACTCTAACCATTATTTTCTGGTCTAATTTTAAAACCTCGGAAGGGTCTTTAATAAAACGAGCTGTTATTTGAGAAATATGCAGCAAGCCGTTTTCTTTTATTCCTATATCTACAAAAGCACCGAATTTTGTAAGATTTGTTATCACACCCGGCAAATGCATTCCCGGTTTTAAATCTGTTATTTCGCTTATCGTTTCTGAAAATGAAAATACTTCTGCTTTGCCTCTTGGATCCAGCCCCGGCTTTTCCAGTTCCTGCATAATATCTTTTAACGTCGGCAAACCTACAGTATCTGTTACATAATTATTGATATCAATCTGCTGACGCAAATTTGCAGCTTCGATTAATGATTTAACAGGCTGAGATAAATCCTTTGCCATCTTTGCAACTATGGAATAACTTTCCGGATGTACAGCACTGTTATCAAGCGGATTTTCTGCCCCGGGAATTCTTAAAAATCCTGCAGACTGCTCAAATGCTTTTGCCCCCAGCCCGCTTACTTTTATCAGTTCCTTGCGTGAACGAAAAGTTTTGTTCTCACGCCGGTACTTAATAATTGATTTTGCAAGCTTCGGTCCGATGCCAGATACATAACTAAGCAAATGCTGGCTGGCTGTATTTAAATTTACACCAACCTGGTTTACAGCAGAGGTTACTACCTTATCCCGACCATCTTTCAAACTATCCTGGTTAACGTCGTGCTGATACTGTCCCACGCCGATTGATTTCGCATCAATTTTAACAAGCTCGGCAAGCGGGTCCATCAACCGCCTTCCGATAGAAATTGAACCGCGGAAAGTTAAATCGAGATCGGGGAACTCCTCCCTTGCAGTTTCAGAAGCAGAATAAATTGATTCGCCTGCTTCGTTTACCATAAAAATTTCTGTTGTGCTGGTTTCACCAATTAGAGATTTAATAAATCGTTCGGTCTCCCTGCCCGCAGTTCCGTTTCCGATTGCAATTGCTTCCACTTTATATTTTTTTAACAGCCCTTTTATTTTCTCGGTTGCTTCATCTAATTTTGGCTGCGGGGGATGTGGAAAGATAGTATCGTGATGCAAAAGGTTTCCCTGCTGATCAAGACAGACAAGTTTACAGCCAGTTCTGAAACCGGGATCAATTGCCATTGTAACTTTTGGACCAAGCGGCGGAGACAAAAGCAACTGACGCAGGTTTTCAGAAAATACACGGATTGCCTCTTCATCGGCTTT
>DATHSU010000430.1:0-12216 GCA_035463895.1 Ignavibacteriaceae bacterium
GGATAGTTTGAATGCAATTATTAAAGATGCGTTGAAGAATGTTGAGATTTATGTCAGCAAGCACTCTGATAAGCCTGTTGTTAAACGTAATTTTAAAGTTAAGGTTCATAGAGGAGATTCAACCGGCTATAAGAGTTTTAATTTTGATAGCAATAAAATTGATTCGTTAATGAAGCAGTTTTTCGATAATCCGGATTCTTTACGGAAATTTAATTTCGATTCTTTTAATTTCTTTGGCGATAGTCTGTTTTTCAATCATAATGAAGAACTGCGAAAACAAATGAATGAACTGAAAGAGGAAATGCGAAGGTTTCGCGAAGAAATGAGAAATTTTCAGTATGAACCGCCGACAAGACAGGATACTGGCAAACCAAAACTGAAAGGGATTGAAATTTAAAGACAGCAAGATCTGCTATTACGGCAATTGTATATGTTCTTCATTTTTCAAACTATGCTGTGCAACCAGCATCAAGTATCCAGCATCCAGAACCTAGCATCCCCTATTGGTGTCAGGCAGCATCTTCCAATGTTAATTCATTGTGCTCATAAGAAGAACCACTAATCATTAAAAACTACCACTACTCAGTAATTACCCCGTTTATACTTCTTTTCTTTAAAGTAATGTTAATTTCCTTTAATTTTAGCGTGTAGTTGATGATAAAAATTTCAAGTATATCAAAACGGAAACAGTTTGAATTTCAGTTTAATAACAATGATAAAAAATTCTAAACTCCAGTTCTTCCTTTCACTGATAATTCTGCTTGCAGTTTATAAGCTGTTCTTCTTTTCTTCAGATTCTTATACACTCGTGCTCATTAATGATATAATTATTATCGCCTCAATATGGATATTATCACTTTTCATAATGGGTAAGATAAAAGAGAAAAATCCCGCACCTTTATCGCTTATTGTTAATATCGGGATACTGAATGCTTTTGCATTCTTTATAATAACTTTTTCTGATGCACTTATGAGCGGGGTATTTGAAAGAGTTGATAAACAAAACCTTGATCCTGGTATTATTTCCACATTGGTTAGTCTGATTTATGTCCTGATATTCTTTGTCTTCTTCTCTTATGTTCTTATGAGTTTCAGGGAATTGTTTTTTTACAAGCAGACGAAAAATATGAGGGTTTATTTTCAGACAATGCTGTTTTTCGTTTTACTTTCATCTTTATCCGAATCTGTTTTTAGCGGAACTGAATTTGCTTATATCAGAACCACTTTTTTTGTGGTATCAACGATTCTAATTGTGGTAAACTCAATTAGAATTTCGTGGATAGCTTTTATTAATAAAAAAGAAAAAATTTCGCTTCTTGCTCTATCGGTCGTAATATCTGCTTTATTCATTGTTAACCTTGTAAACAGTCATGCTGGAGGAGTGCATGAAAAACTGCTTGTAGAATTCTCACCAGCATTAAATCAATTTTCCATTTTAATGCTTATCTACGGTGCTGCTTATTTCAGTCTTTTATTTTTCACGACTATGTTCCATATTCCTACAGCAGATGTATATGATCGCAAAGCTCAGGAAGTGTCTTCACTTCAGTATTTCAGTAAACTGATAACAGAAGTATTAGACTTTGATGACCTGGCAGAAACGGTAACTGATATTACAATTAAAGTAAGCAGTGCAGACGCTGCCTGGATTTTGATGATTGAAAATGGAAACAATAAAACTATTGCAATTAAAAATGCGGCTTATGTTGATGCTGACATGATAAACCAATACCTTTTTTCTTCAAAGCAGATAGATAATATCACGGATACAGTAATCTTTAGTATCGATGATTTTTCTGTAAGATCAGGACTTTCTGAAAAATACGGCAGCATACTTGTTTCACCATTAAGAACTCATAATAACGTAAAAGGTTTTCTGGTAGCTTCGCGTAAAAATGAACTCATCTTTTATGAAGAGGATAAAAAAGCTATTAAAACTTTTTCTGATTATGCTTCAGTAGCTATTGAAAATTCACGATTACTAAATGAATCAATTGAAAAAGAAAGATTAGAAAAAGAACTTGATGTTGCCCGTGAAATTCAAAAGAAGATACTTCCTTCTGAAGATCCGGTGCTTGATAAGCTTTCAGTTTCCTCAGTTTTCATACCTGCTTTTGAGGTCGGAGGTGATTATTATGATTTCTTCGAAACAGGTGAAGATAAATTCAGCTTTGTTATTGCAGATGTTTCAGGTAAAGGAATCTCCGCTGCATTCATTATGGCTGAGGTAAAAGGAATTTTCCAGACTTTATCCCGCATCATCGATAGCCCCAAAGAAATACTGATTAAAGCAAACCAGGTTTTGCGGGAGACTTTAAGCAGGAACAGTTTTGTAAGTGCGTTGTATGGAATTATTGATCTTAAAAAGGAAAAACTATTTCTTGCCAGGGCAGGGCACTGTCCGGTTTTACTTGTCCGTAACTCAAAAGCTATCGAATTCAAACCGGCGGGTATCGGATTAGGATTAAGCGGTAGTGAGTTTTTCGCACGCACTCTTGAGGAGCAGGAAATAGATTTGTTAGATAACGATACAATTATTCTTTACACTGACGGAATAACTGAGTCAAAAAACACTAAACTCGATGATTATGGTGATAAACGCCTGTCTGAAATTGCAATTGAGAGTGCAGACAAAACAGCAAATTTTATTGTAAAAAAAATAATTAATGATGTAACTGTTTTTTCAAGCAGTCATTCGCAATATGATGATATAACTTTGGTAATTTTAAAGTGGAAACAAAAAAAATAATTTAAATGGAGTTAAAGAATGGCAGAATTTAAAACAGCGATAAAAGAACACGGTAACGTAAGCATCATAAACCTTGCCGGTTTTCTTGATGCTCATACTGCATCTTCTCTTGAAAGCGAATTTACAAAACTTATTGATTCAAACAGGTTCAGGATTGTAGTTGATTTCAAGGATCTTGCTTATATCAGCAGTGCAGGATTAGGTGTGTTTATGGCTTACATTGAAAAGATTCGGGACAATAATGGAGATATTAAACTTTCCGGAATGTCCGATAAAGTATATAACATTTTTGATCTATTAGGTTTTCCGCTTCTTTATGAAATATTTAAATCTGAAGAAGAAGCAGTAAATAAATTTAAAGAGACAAAAAGCAGTGAAAAATAAATTGAAGAACAAAAATCTTATCATCAAAAGCAGAACAGAAAATCTTTCTGCTGTTAGAGATTTTATTGCGTCTTCTGCCCGTTCAGCCGGAATTCTTGAAGCTGATGTTGAAAACATAATGCTTGCTGCTGATGAAGCTTGTTCAAATATTATCAAACACGCTTATAAATCGGATCCTGACGGGGAAATAAAAATTAAAGTTGACTATACTGATGATAAGTTTGTGGTAACAATTCAGGATGAGGGATTATCCTTTGAACCCGACCGGGTCCCTGAGCCCGATCTGCAGAAATATTACAGGCAGCGAAGGGTTGGAGGGTTAGGAATGTACCTTATGAGGTCTCTTATGGATGAAGTAGAGTACATTTCCGTTCCGGGCAAATATAACATGGTTCTGCTTACCAAAATTATTTCCGGGACTCAAAGCAATGCCGGATAATGAATACATAAAGTTCAAACGGAACCTTTCCGCACTTGTAGAATTCAGCAGGGTAATTAACTCCAGCCTTGATCTGAATTTCATTCTTAACAACGTGCTTTTAACCTGTCTTGGAAAATTCCTGGCAACCAAAGGTTTTATTGCACTTAATGAAAAAGGAAAACTGGTATTAAAATCCTATAAGGGAATAGCTGAAGAATCACTTAAAGATTTTCCTGAAATTATTATTGATGAAAATTGTGACTTCAGAGAATCATTAAAAAGTTTTTTTGAACAGAGTAATCTTAAAGTTGTTGAAAAAATAAGTTCTTCAAATGATTGTGTGGGCATTGTATCACTCGGTGAAAAATTAAACTCGACTGATTATTCAGAAGACGACCTGGAATTTTTAAGGACACTGCTAAATATTTCTGCATCTGCAATTCAAAACTCCATTGTAATAAACGAACTGAAATTAGTTAACAGGGTGCTTGATTCACGGGTACAGAGATTAAACTCCTTGTTTGAGCTTAGTAAAGAATTCGGGTTATTCAATGAATCCTCAAAAGTTACACGGCTTCTTGTGTTTTCTTTAATGGGTCAGTTTTTAGTTTCAAAATACGCGCTGATAAAATTTGAAGATGATAATATCCAGGTTCTTGAGTCTAAATTTCATGATCATCATCTTCTCGAAAAAATAAAAAAAACGGATTATAAGAATATTGATTCATCTATTACTGAAGAGCTGATAAAAAAAGATTTTCCGGAATTATTTGAACTTGATGTTAACCTTATTGTACCTATGCAGCTTCAGGGTAAAACAAAAGGACTAATACTTCTTGGTAAAAGAATGAATCAGCAGAATTATACAGAAGCTGATATTGAGTTTGTGTATTCTGTTGGCAGTCTGGCAATTATATCACTTGAGAATAAAAGGTTATTCCAGGAAGCGCTGGAAAAATATAAACTTGAAGAAGAACTTGATTTTGCACGTGACATCCAGAAAAACCTTTTACCGCAGTCTATTCCTGTTCTGGAAAGTTTTGATATGGCAGCTATAAACATTTCCTCACGGCAAGTTGGCGGCGATTATTATGATATCATCAAACTGGACGAAGATAGTTATTGTCTTGCTATAGCCGATGTTAGCGGTAAAGGAATTCCTGCTTCACTTCTTATGGCAAACATACAGGCATTTTTACGTGTTATTTGTATTCAACAAATGGATCTTGAGGAATCCACAGAACTGATAAATGATTTGATTTCTGAAAACACTTCAGACGGCAGGTTCATTACATTCTGCTGGGGAGTGCTAAATCAGCAGAATAAAACTTTAAGATATGTTAATGCAGGTCATAACCCGCCGATTTTAGTAAGGGAAGGCAAAATTAAAAAACTGACTACCGGGGGAATAATTTTAGGTGTTATGAAAACAATGATCCCTTATGAATCTGAGGAACTGCAGCTGCAAAAAGACGATGTAATTGTTTTCTTCACCGATGGTATTTCCGAAGCAATGAACAGTAAAGGTGAAGAGTTCTCAGATGAACGATTAGAAAAAATTGTAATTGAGTCAACTGGTTTTTGTTCAAAGGACATTCTTAGTAAAATAAGAAATGAAGTTGTTGATTTTGTTTCCGGAGCTGTTCAGTCGGATGACCTTACAATGATTGTGTTAAAGGTAAAATAACAAACAAGGAAAAATATCAAAATTGAAATATTATAACTAAAAAGTTTGAAGATTAAGTATCGGGTTTTAATAAAAAATATTAAAGAAATATTATCACTTAAAAATTGACATCACTATTCTTAAAATATCGTTCTAACATCGTAATTGCTTTTACGATCATCTTGATTGCCATAGCGCTTTTGAATATATATTACACACTTGAAGTGAATGTTGCCTCAAACGATGAGTGTCTGTGGCTGCCTAAAAAAGCCATGACTTCAATGGATCAGAAAACAGAGCTTTACTTTTCTAATGTTAAAGAAAACGGCGTAACCTGGAACGCTGGTATACAGGACGGTGATCAGCTTCTTGAAATTAATAATATTCCAATTGAAAATGCGTTTCAGGCTCAGAATATACTGAACTCATTTAGATATGGTGAGCTGGCTCCATACAAAGTTAAAAAGCCTGATGGTGAAATACTCGAAACCACAGTATACGTGAAAAAGCTTGTCGAGTATGGAACACTTGCCGCATCTATCAGTGCACTAATTTATCTTTTAATCGGATTTATAGTTCTCTCAGCTAAACCGGACGGACTTTCACAAAGGCTTTTTTATGCACTTGGAGTTCTTTCCGTATTTACTGCTATGCAGGCTCTGGTTCCGCGGTTCGGAGGAATGCAGCAGCTATTTGAACAATCACAATTTCTGGGAACACTTATCGGGAGCCTGATGATTATCGGGAATAGTTTTGTCCCAATTGTGCTTCTTGCGTTTGTATGGACTTTCCCTAAGCCATTTCACTTTATAGAAAAAACCTGGGTTAAGCTGCTATTAATATTGATTCCGCTCTTAATGTCTGTAACTGGGAATATAATAGGTCATCTTTCTCTTAATGCCAGGATTATTGCAGTTTCCTATTTTGTTCAATACAGAAGCGTGGTCGGAATAATAGTTACATCGGCAATGATTGCCGCAATACTTTCAATGTTCTTTCAGTACTGGAGAGTTAGAAAAACTCCTCATAGAAAACCGGTATTGATTTTTCTTATATCCATGATATTCGGCCTAATTGTTGGTATTTATGTCAATAATATTGCCCCTGCAATTACAGATACCATTTATAATTCACCGGAATATTATATGCCGGTTGTTCTTTTGGTATTAGTTCCTCTGGGTTTTGCTTATGCTATTTTCAAGTATCAGCTTCTTGATGTGGGTGAAGTATTAAAGAATACTATAATTTACGGAACAGCTACACTTGGAATAGCTGCAATTTATTTCTTTGTGATTTATGTTATAGGTCAAAGTATCAGCACTGCACTGGGAACTGATCAGCAGGGAATTATTGCCGGAATATTCTTTATTGTATTTGCTTTAATCTTTCAGTCAACAAAGGACCGGTTCCAGGATTTCCTTACTAAAAGATTTTATCCTGAACAGTTTGCCCATCAGAAAATTCTGATGAAGTTCAGCAGTGATATTCCAACAGTTGTGGGACTTGATAACGTGCTTGATATTACACAATCCACTTTTGTTGAAGCATTGCAGCTAAAGAAGTTTGGCATTCTTATACGGGATAATAAAACCGGTTATCTGAATCTTGTAAAAAGTTTCGGTATAAGTAAAACAGAATGCCAGATAATAAATTCCAGCTTAACTCAGTTTATAAGGGATAAAAACTCAACAAATGATATACCTATAATTCAGCAAAATGATTTTGAAAGGATTTTTCCGGATAATTTCAGACAGATGATTGATGAAGGTTTTTATACTGCAGTTCCAATGTATGTTAAAGCCAAAGTAGTTGGACTTCTTCTATTCGGTTTAAAATACTCCGGAAGTCAGTTTGCTGGAAAAGATCTTGAATTGCTCAGTGCAGCAGCCACTCAAAATGCAATCTCTATTGAGAATGCCCGGCTGTATGAATCTGAATCTGAAAAGCTGAAACTGGAAAGGGATCTAGAACTTGCAAGACAGATTCAGCAGAGTCTCCTGCCAAGATGTATTCCCGATATGCATGGACTCGACATTTGCGGAGAGATGATTCCCGCTATGCAGGTAGGTGGAGATTATTTTGATCTTATACAGGTGTCGGCTACAAAATTGTTTGTTGCTGTCGGTGATGTTTCCGGTAAAGGACTGCCTGCATCATTCTATATGACAAAGGTTCAAACGATGATACAACTTGCCTGTAACAACAGTCTTTCACCTAAAGATATTCTGGTTGAAGTAAATAAAAAAATGTATGAGACGATGGAGAGAAACTGGTTCGTTACATTAACTCTTGCTTTATTCGATACAGAGAAACGAACTGTGAAATTCTGCAGGGCGGGTCACCTGCCATTGTTCAAAGCGACCAACGGAACAATTCAGTCATTAAAATCCAGAGGTATTGGTCTCGGACTTGAAAAGGGGATTATCTTCGAGCAGACTCTGGTTGAAGAGGAAATGAAACTTCAGCCGGGTGAAATATATGCTTTCTTCTCGGACGGAATAACCGAAGCGATGAACGAACGGGATGAACTTTTCGGTGAAGAAAACCTGAAAGAACTGCTGATTAAAAAATCCGGTTACAGATCAACACAGATAATGAATGAGGTGTGGCTGTCAGTTAAAAACTTCCGCGGCACAACAGAAGTTAATGACGATATGACAATGGTGATAGTTAAGATTAATTAAGAATTAAGAACCTGTCTGCCGATAGGCAGATCAGGAATTTGCGAATTGACGGATTAGTGGATTGGGTGATTGGAAGATTGAATGATTGGAAGAAGAGACGAAGTTCCTCAATTAAACAACGCCGCACCTTTAATAAGTCTGGATTTAATTAATCCAAAGAAAGAAAATTTTCCTGAGTATTTCCACCCGAGGTGAAGACCGCACCGGCTGCATTTAGCAAAACACCAGGAATGATTTTTAAACCAGGTAAACTCTCGTGTTGGTATTCCTTCTTCACGGCATCCGTCTGCTGATTTGAATGTAATTATATCAAAGACGTAACCTTCAGGATTAGTCAAACGAAATTCACTTTGACTGTCATATAAAAACCGTTCCTTGTCTTCAGTGATTTTCTTATTGCACTTCAGGCATAACCAGTCATCCGGCTGAAGTTCTGTTTGAGTTTTAACTTCAGTTTCTTCCTGGTTTAAAGTTTTGTGTACATTCATTTTTATAAACCGGATAAATCTTCTCTGTGCTAAAATATTAAAAACCCTGCAAAGTTTCCTGAAATTTATTAGTTAAGTTTCTTTTGAACTTAATCTGCTTTCTTTTCTTTTTCTTTCTGATTACATTGAATAAGAATTTTAAACAGAATATGGAAAAACTTTATTTCATATCATTTCTCTTGTTGTTAAGTCTAACCGTATCAGCCCAGCGGTTTCCTGACCGGTTTTATGTGTCAAATCCTCTTTTTAATTCCACCGGTAATGTTGAAGCAGGCAGTACATCTTTGCTTAATTCGATTAGCGGATGGGGCGAGTTTGGCGTCTACCGTATTCAAAGAGATGCTGAACACGCCTGGTATCAGAAGCTCGGCGCTTTCGTTGAATTCTTCAGAACAGGTGATTATGAAAGTTTTTCTTTTTTAAGCAATATAGAGTTTATTGCCAACCCTGATAATGATATAAGATTTAAACCCCGCTCAATTTTCTGGGAAGAAGGATTTCTTTATTCGCGAAAAGCAGATTATTTCTTCTGGCAGATCGGATATTTTCATCGCTGTAAACACGATATAGATAATTATCATTATGGAAAAGAACGCGCGTTGATTTTTGGAAGTCTGCAGTCCAAATTTATTTTTCCATTTGATTTTCTGAACGAATCAGATAATGCATTGTTTGCCATTCGAGCAGAGCTTTACACAATTCTGCAGGATAACCGATTCCCCAAAAGCTGGATGAGTCATTCATATAACTGGAAACAGCTTATCGGCTCATTGGGCATTAACTTTAATTTTACTAAAGCTATTTCTGAAAAACACTGGCATTACTATTTGAATTCTTATTCAATGATAAATCTTTTTGGTGAGGAAGAAGGGTTTACAAATCGTTTCAGTGGTCTCCAGCGTGCTAACTTCAATGGCGGACTGTCAACCGGTATTTCACTAAGAGGTAAAGCAGAAATAAGATTAGGCCTGACTTATGAATATCTTTCAGATACAGGAATCAATCCATTTCCCGAAAGTGCTCATCTAATCAGTCTTGGTATATCAGTGCTCGATTTTAACTCAATCAAATAACACGGATAACAACAAATGAAATTTTACTTTTTACCACTGCTCTGTCTTTTAACTTCTCTAACTAATGCACAAATAAAAGTGGATGAGCAGATAATCTCACCTGGAGTTGTATATAAAAAAATAACTAACACTATCGACACGCTTTCAATTGATATTATCAAGATTGATTTATCAAAAGGGGATAATGTTATCAAATCAGTTAAGGCAAATAATCTGCTTGGAGCACGGCAGACAACAACGGATATGGCAAAAGTATTTACAGATTCGGGATACAAAGTTCTTGCTGCATTGAATGCAGATTTTTTTGAAGCGGATGGAGAAATTGTTAACAATATGATTTATGAGGGTCAGTTTGTAAAAGCTGTGAGGTTTACTGATTCGCCGTATAATGATTATGTAAACACACAGTTTGCAATTACTAATGATAATAAGCTGTTGATTGATCAGTTTGTTTTTTCAGGCAGCTTAATTTTTCCTGATGGAACAATAGAACCTGTCAGCAGAATTAATTCTAAAGCCGACAGTAACTCAATTACACTTTATAATACTTACCAGGGAAAAACAACGCCTTCTGCAGCGGAAGGCTGGAATGTTTCGGAAACTATTCTTGTACCTTTTGCAAATTACGGCGATACTTTATTTCTTATTGTTGCAGGTGATTTTCAATCCGGAGGCAATATGCAAATTCCTGAAAACGGATTCGTACTTTCGGGAAATGCTAAGTATTCTTACTATCTCAAAAGAAATCTATCAGCTAATGACACGGTAAAAGTTGTACTGAGATTAAATCCGCATTATCCGGATATAAGATCATTAACCGGCGGTTGGCCATTGCTTGTTAAAGATGGTGAAAATGCGATAAGCTTTAATCCTGATATTGAAGGAGTAATTCCACGTTTTTCTGAGAACAGACATCCAAGAACCGGAGTAGGTTTTTCAAAAGACAGCACTACTGTTTACTTTATTACTGTTGATGGAAGACAATCGCACAGCAGTGGAATGACTCTTTTAGAATTTGCTGATCTCATGATTAATGAGGGTATTTACCAGGGATTAAATCTTGACGGGGGCGGTTCGACAGCAATGATTGTCAATAATAAACTTGTGAATATTCCATCTGATGCAACAGGAGAAAGGGAGGTAGGGAATTGTTTGCTGTTATTAAAAAGTAGTAATGAATAATTATTGAGGGCTTTATAATAAAGAGACTGAGATATCTCACTTCGTTCGAGATAATAATTTAAATATTTGCTCTATTAAAATAAAAAAACCTCCAGGATTTAAGAAAAACCACGGAGGTTTGAGAAGACTCTTTTAGTGCTTACGAAAATTGTACTTTCTTCTTTCTCTTAGTTGCATATTCAAGTACGAATGCACTTGCTACGAAAATAGATGAGTAAGTACCGATTATAATACCGAAGAACAACGTAAAAGCAAAAGCTCTCAATACATCACCGCCGATAAGCATAAGAATAAAAACTGTTATCAAAGTGGTAACACCGGTGATAATTGTTCTGCTCATTGTTTGGTTGATGCTCTTATTGATCACTTCCTGAAGATCCATTGTTTTGTGAATTTTCATATTCTCTCTTACACGGTCAAACACTACCACTGTATCGTTAATTGAATAACCTACAAGAGTTAGAAATGCAGCAACAACAGTAAGATCGATTTCAAGATTTAAACCTGGAATTACACCGTACAATACTGAGTACAGCCCAACAGTTATTAGAACGTCGTGAAAGAGAGCCGCAACTGCGCCAACTGCAAAAACAAATTTAAACCGGAATCCGAGATAAATAAGAATTGCTATAAGCGAGAAAAATATTGCAATCAATGCATCCCGCTTAAGCTCATCACCAATCTTTGGACCAACACGATCTTCTCTTAAAATCTGAAAGGGGTTATCCTTCATTTTTTCTCTGAGTTCTTCTTTAATCCAGTCTGCAATACCAAGACTTGTAATCATTTGAGTGCTTGCGGGGTCATCGGCTACACGTGACACATTAAATCCTGCAAGGGCAAGCTGCTCGATTATGTGGGATGTAGTATCCGCATTTGGAAAAGAATATGTAACCGAAGTTTGAGATGAATCAACAACCTCGAAATTTATATTGGGTGCTAAAGTATTTATTTCATTGTTAAGATCCTGAATTACCTTCGGATACAATTCTTCGGGTATGCTTTGAAGTTCGGTTCTTAAAAGAACGCCCGTTTCACCACCGAAAGTTTTAACTTCAACATTGCCTATTCCTAACCCTTCAACAAGGCTTCTAATTTCTCCGATCTGAATTGTTTTTTCAAATTGAAGAACTATTTCTGAACCGCCCTTAAAGTCAATTCCGAAATTTAATCCGCGAAGAAGAATATTTATCAGTCCGACTAAGAACATAGCTGCTGACACATAATAGAAGAGTTTTCTCTTCCCTAAAAAATCAAAATTTAAGTTTTCAAATATTCGCATTTATTTTTCTGACTCCTGAAACTTTTATTGATTAACCAATGGTTATTTTTACTGCTTTAGCTACCATAAAATCAAACACCAAACGTGAAATAACAAGTGCGCTGAACAAAGTAGATGCTATACCAATCATTAATGTTAATGCAAATCCCTGCACCGGACCACTACCAAACTGGTAAAGAATTATAGCAGTAAAGAAGGTTGTTATATTAGAATCTATAATTGCTGATAGAGCTTTTTCGTAACCGCCGTCAATAGATGCTTTCACAGTTTTGCCGGTGGAAAGCTCT
>DATHSU010000431.1:0-2603 GCA_035463895.1 Ignavibacteriaceae bacterium
AGAATACCTAATGTAGCCTATGGAGATATAAGCGGATATTTTAGTTTACCTGCTTTTAAAAACTGGATTGCTGTATATACAACTAATCCTTTTACTCTTGTTGGTGTTTACTCAGCAGATTTGAGAGGACTTGGAGGCAATGCAGCAGTAGTATTTGCATCAGGCTTTGTTAATCCAAATGCAAATCAGAATGGTGCTTTATTTGGTCTCTATGCCGCACTTCCAAACGGTGCTGTTGCACAACTACCAAAAGTATTCGGACTTGAGGAAGCGAATACTCTTGCAAAGATATTGGGTGAAAATGTTGATGCTAATCTGGTTAATGAATTCAGATTAGATCAGAATTATCCAAATCCTTTCAACCCGAGTACTTCAATTAAGTTTAATATACCTGAGAAGGACTTTGTAACATTGAAGGTATATGATGTGCTTGGCAACGAAATGGCAACATTAGTCAATGGAATTAAGGAAGCTGGCAATTATGAAGTGAATTTTGATGCCGGACAACTGGCAACAGGAGTTTATTTCTATAAATTGCAAGCTGGCAATTTTGTTGATACTAAAAAAATGATATTAATAAAGTAAAAATTCAACCTGCCGGCAGGAAGTCAAAATTCAAGAATGACCCCGATGGGAAATCATCGGGGTTTTTTATTTCCCGTAAACCTTTGCTGATCGTTGTTAATCTTTTTTCTTTTACTGCACCATGCTCTTCGACTCCTTGCCTCTTCCTTTTCAAGTATTTATAATTGATTATGAAAATATTTTAATTTCCCGACCGTCAATGAACGAACTTGAACTATATAAATTATTTAAGGTTGTCCTTAATTTCAGAAAGGCGATTGACAAGTGCGATAATTCAGAACTGTCCGTTTCGTTCAAGAACTTTCCTAAAGGAAACTGCACTGATGCTGTATTAATTCTTGCACATTACTTAAAAGAAAAAGGTTACGGTGATTTTGATTATATTTCCGGTGAAAGGTGGAATGTGACTCACGCCTGGTTAGTGAAGGATAATGTTCTAATCGATATAAGCTGTGATAAGTTTGAAGATCAGGAAAACAAGGTGATTGTTACCGCAAATTCAAAATGGCACAATGAGTTTATAACTGATGTCAGGGAAAAAACTTCACTTGATATGCTTGAACCTGAAAATAAAGACACGCTGTTGAATTGTTATAAAAAAATTGTTGAGGGAATAGGGTAGTTGGTTATGGATAGATTTGACTTGTGTTATTATCATTCTGTTTGTTCATTTGCTATGTCACTTCATTTTAATTAACTTACTTCAAACAAAAAATATTTGAGTTATAATGACACTGCTTTTTGTATACCTTTTTATTGCACTATTTATATCATTTCTTTGCTCAATTATGGAAGCAGTATTGCTTTCCACACCATTATCATACTTAAAGGCAAAATCGGAGCAAGGCAGCAAGTCGGCTAAAAAGTTCATTAGGCTCAAGGAAGATATTGATAGACCCTTATCTGCAATTTTATCTCTTAATACCGTAGCCCACACAGTCGGGGCTGCTGGCGTCGGAGCACAAGCAACTATTGTCTTTGGTCAGGCATATTTTGGGGTAGTCTCCGCTATCCTCACTCTGCTTATTCTTGTTTTAACGGAAATTATTCCTAAAACTCTGGGTGCAAATTACTATAAAACTCTAACTGGAATTACTGCACAAATCATAAAAATTATGATAGTAATCACATATCCGTTAGTCGTAATTTCTG
This sequence comes from Ignavibacteriaceae bacterium, assembly GCA_035463895.1. Taxonomy (GTDB): domain Bacteria; phylum Bacteroidota; class Ignavibacteria; order Ignavibacteriales; family Ignavibacteriaceae; genus JAGXRK01. Next base: position 1,738 of record DATHSU010000431.1, read on the forward strand.
CCATTTTAACTCGAATGTTATCAAAAAAAGAAGTAGACCTGACAACTAGCAGGGAGGAAATATCAGCACTTGCAAGCATTGGAACTGCCGAAGGTATATTCCATGCAAAGGAAAATAAAATAATACAGAACTTAATAAAATTAAAAAGTATTAAAGTATCTGAAATAATGACGCCCAGAGTGGTTGTAGTTGCGGTTGATGAAGAAATAACACTAAAAGAATTTTTCATTCAGAAAGATGTTCTGCATTTTTCCAGGATTCCGATCTTTCAGGATAATAAAGACAATATTACGGGATATATATTCAGAGAAATGGTTTTTGAAAAATTAGCTGAAGATGAATTTTCGCTTAGGCTAAAAGATATTAAACGTGATATAATTACTTTTACAGAGTCAAACACTCTCTTTAAAGCCTGGGAAGAACTCTTGCATAAAAAAGAACATATCGCATTGGTTATAGACGAATATGGCGGCATGAGTGGTATTGTTACTACAGAGGATATTATTGAAACTTTATTAGGGTTTGAAATTGTAGATGAAAAAGATAAACATCCCGATATGCAAAAGTTTGCGTTGGAACGCTGGCAAAAAATGAAAAACAAATATTGAGCTAAATGAATTAAATATTTTGTTTTATATATTCTTTTCTGCATTCTTGCATTGCGCGAATCATTGGATCTTGGTTTCCCTGCAGTTGTCTAGTTTGTCCTCTTATTAAGTTTCCTAATCATAATTCTCATATTCCTCTATATTATGTTCAACACCATTTGAATCCAAATGTGTGATCGGTGATTCATTCATTAATCTTCGCAAAGTATTTTTTAATTTCATCATCTGAATGAATAAGTCATGTTCAGGAACAATATT
>DATHSU010000432.1:0-3613 GCA_035463895.1 Ignavibacteriaceae bacterium
ACGATAAATTAGAAGCACTGAATAAATTTGTTAAGGAAAATAGTATTGAGTGGACTCAAATTATTCAGGAGGATGATAATCAATTATTGCGGACTATAATGTGGTTGCCTACCCAACAACATTTTTAATAGATGAAGAAGGCAAAATTCTGGCGAAAAGTCACAGTGCAAATGGACTCTCAGAAAAACTTGCTGAAATATTTAAAGAAGAATAAAAACGTGAGTAAACGTAAAAAAAAGCTAACATACCACAGTTAAAATAAAACGGGTGGAATGCAGTGAGACCGGGAAGATTAAAATGACAGAAAACTTTACTCTCTTTATTCACAAATAAGGTTATGAAATGAAAATCTTAATTGTTCTATTATTCTCATTGACTTTTGTACCTGTCTTTGCGCAAACCACAACATATTCTGAAGAAGAAGAGCGAATGGTTCAATACGTTAATAATGGTTTAGCTTACGCGTTGAAGTATGATTCACTTCAGAATGTTAAGTTGATAATTGATTCTTGCTGGAAATTTCTTGATAAATATCCTAATTCTTTTGCAAAGCCTAACGTATTCTCTTATCTGCTTGAGATGACTGCAGTAATTACAAATGATTTACAGAAAGTAAATCCATTAATTGACTCAGTATTGTATTATGACAACCTGCCAATTACCAGGCAAAGAATTGGAGCTATTTTAATCGAACGCAATTTTGATATAAAAAGAGGCAGAGAATTTATAATTGATGCGCTGCCAAACTTAACTGTTCCATATCATTTATATAATTCATATATGCTGCTTGCAAAGTCTGATATAACATTGGGTAAATATGCCTCAGCAATTTCAAATTTTGAAAATGCTATAAAGATAGATTCTACACGTGCAGAAGCATGGTATGAATACCTTGGCTTTTTAAGAATCAGAGAAATGTCCAGGGAAGCAAATGTTGTATTGGCAAAAATAAATAAACTTGAGGAGCAAGCTAAGCTTCGTTTTACAAATCAGACAAGTATCAGTCCAAATATTAACAAAAATATACTTGAAATTACTGTGAAGGACTTAGACAGTAATTCAGTAAAGTTAAATTCTTTAGAAGGAGAGATTGTTGTAATCAACCGTTTTAATTTCTGGTGTTCTCCCTGTATAAAAGAATTTGCAATGTTTAAAAAACTAATACGGGTTTTTCCTGATGTGAAGTTTATTTTTTTAAATTCCGGCGAAACTTCTTCAGAACTTAGAGAACGTTATTTTGAAAAAAAGGAATTTAATTTTTTAAAAACTCAGCCTGTTTATTTTGTTACAGACGAATATTTTAATCAAATATATGGTTATGGAGTTCCACACACCTTAGTAGTCGATAAAAATGGAAATGTCAGATATGATTATTTAGGATACAGAAAAGAATTAGAGACTTTGCTTATAAATAATTTAAAAAGCTTAATAGGGGAATAAATAAGTTGGTATGCGACATATCAGGCTGCACCAGTCGTTATGTAAAAAGTCTACGGCAAGAAAACAAACTACCATACTACTGTTAAAAGAAAAAGGGTTGGGTGTGGTGTACCAGGGAAGATGTTTTATAATTTACAATAGCTATTCCGATAATGTTTAAATTGTCTTAAATAGTATAGACGCATCGCGATGCGTCTATACACTAACAAATACTGGAAACCTTAATCCAAATCAAGTATACTTATTATCTCATTTAAAAATTCAACAGCGATTAAGTGTTTTTCTTTTATGCCGGTTTTATCCACATCAACGAATTCATCAACGTTTATCTTTTGATACATTTGAAAAATCTCAAGATAAAATTTTTCCAAATTTTCTTTCATTATTCCTGTCATTATATAATTCTCATTGAACCAGCTAAAAAGTTGAGCATGACTGGAAGTCAAAAAATCGTCCTTTAATGCAAGCGCTGATACAGAAATAAAAATTGCCTCATAAATTTTAATTGCGGCTTTTAATAATTCCTCGCTCTTAATTGCCCGTTCTGCATTATCAAGAATTCCTTTAGCACTATTGATTTTAATGCGAACTATGGCTTTTCTATCAACCTGCATATTCAATTCCCTTAACAATTCAAATATTAGAAAATGATTTTGTGATTTAACACTTCATCATATCAACTCATTATATTAAATATCAGAACACGGACCTGCCTGCCCCAAAGGGATCTACAACCGGCAAAGACAGGTTTAACAGATGCGACGGATATGGACAGATTTAAATCCGTGAAAATCCGTCTAATCCGCCTGACCTGCCTGCCGGCAAAGGCAGGTCCGTGTTCCATTGCTTTTCCTAAAACACAAAAGAATTTATTCCAACCCTGAAATTATTTTCTCCTCTGTAATTAAGCTTCCACGCAAACTCAATTTTTAGCGGAAGCAGAACCTGTCCGATCCCAAAACCTATTTCATAAAATGGTTTTGGAAAAGTTTTTACATTCTGCGGAAGTATTGCAGAAGATTTCTCTCCCATTTCTGTAACTGCTGCATTAAAGAAAGTGGTTAATGTGAGTTCAATATCTTTAAGGACAGGGATTCTCAGCATTTTAAATAACTCATCCCTGAAATTATGTTCGAGATTCAACGTAAATACTTTATCACCAAATATTTCATTAATATTCAGAGTGCGGAAAGAGTAATCTGCTGAAAGAAGATTTATGTTTCCAGGAAGAGCATAGAGATACTGATAAGGCAGAGTGCCATCGTTATACATTCCGAATGCACGGATATTCAGCACGGCTGACCGAAAAGTTCTTACAAATGCATTAGATGACAACTTATATATTGTAAAGTCAACGCCGCTGTTAAGAAGATCTTTGTTTGAATATGATACATCACCCGCAAAAGTTATATAAGATCGTCCGAGTGAAGTTCTTCTTCTGAAATATCCGTCCTCAATATAATTTCTGAAATCAAGCTTGAATCCCGCTGTAAGTGCATTCACCTTCGTTTCGTATATCGGCGGATTAAGTCTGAATGTTCTATCCTTATAGAAAAATGAAAAATTGGAATTATTAATTGCGCCGTTATCTGTGCGATTCATAAATCCCAGTTCAAGATTAAGAACCGGGAAAACTTCTCCGCCGAATTTCACATCCCATCCGTTTGAATAATAATAATCACGGAATTCTTCTTTTGCAATTAATGCAAGTAAGGTTGCGGTTATCTCGTTATAATTTTCCGATTCACCGAAGAGCACATTCAGTCTGTCGTATGCATTAAGCTTTAGCATATAGGTTCTGTAATCCCCGAAAAGATATGATGCTGAAAAATCTTTCTTAAGTTTCTTATCAGAAAAACCATAAGCCAGCTGGAATTGCGAGTTTAATCTTTGATCAAGAGCATCTTCGAGGAAAAATCCGAAATCCAGAGCATGTCCTTCCACCCTGTTGAAATGGTATAATCCCAACGGGGCGCTTATGAAAAGTCTATCAGTTAATCTTAGTCTTGTTGAAAGAATATTAAAATCATCAAGAAATTTTCTTGGTATACTTTCAAGACTGTCAATTCTCTGATATGCTTCCTGTTCTTCGTTGGTTGACGGAATTGATTGTGTGACAATCCAGTAAGTTGAATCTCTTTTATCTGCATCCGGAATAACAGTAACAATTGCC
>DATHSU010000433.1:0-2173 GCA_035463895.1 Ignavibacteriaceae bacterium
AAAAGCAAGGGCTTTCTCGAATTGATTACTTTTGAAGTAAGTCCGGAACCCAATGAAAATGAATCAACTGTTTGATAACCTTTAAAATATGAATAAGGAACATTTATAATATTTGTATTATGATCCAGAAGCAGGATTTCTGTTACCTCAGCATTAAATATTTCACGAACTTTATCACCAACAATCTTAGTTACGGTTGATACATCCAGCTGTTTAGACATTGCTTCACCGACACTGTTAATTATTGTAAGCTCTGCTGTGCGTTGTTCAGTTTCAATCAGCAATCTTTTGGTTTCATCAAAAAGTTTTGCATTTGTGAGGGCAATTCCCATATTCGCAGAAAGAATTGAGAGAAGACGAACTTTTTCATCACTGTAATCATTCTTTTTGTAACTCTGTATGCTTACAACACCTATGACTTTGTTATTGACAATAATAGGAACACCTACATAGGTCTCAGTCTTTTCCTCTTCCGATTGAACCAGAACTCCTAATTTAAGCGCCTCTTTAAAAGTTCCGTGTACTAAAGGTTTGCCGGTTTGAATTATCCTGGAAGTTAATCCCTCACCTAAGGGGAAAGGTTCTGCTGTTTGATATTCCCGGTAAAAAGAATACGGAACGGTTATCATGTTCGAAGACAAATCCAATAATAGTATCTCAGTAACTTCGGATTTAAAAATATCCCGAATTCTATCTCCGATTATTTTAATAATATCTTCTATTTTTAGTTGTTGGGAGATTGCCTCACCAACACTACTTATGAGTGCAAGCTCTGCTTCTCTCTGAGCTAACTGATTTTTTAATATTTCATTCTCCTGCTCGGGAGTAATATTTTTTATTTTCTTTGCTTTCATTCAAATCCAGTGTTAGTTTAATTTATTTTGTTAATGAAAAGACAGATCATTTAAAGACTTTTTCTTTCAGATGATCAAAATCGATGGGTTTAGTCATGTAATCATCACACCCATATTCTACAGCCTGTTCGTAATTATTTTGATCACCATAAGCAGTGATCATTGCTACCTTTAGTTCAGGATAATTTTCTTTAATCCATTTAAGCAGCTCCAGACCATTCATACCGGGCATATTGATATCAGACAATATCTTATTAAGGTTATCCGTTCCGTTTGATTTAAGATAATCACGAGCCTCTTCACCAGAGAAAGCAAACAGAAAAGCGATCTTGCCTTCTTTTATTTCTTTTCTGAATCTCTGTTCAAAGAGGAGTTTAATATCCTGTTCATCATCAACAACCATTATTTTCATAAGTAATTTCCTTCTTTTAATTATTGACTGTCTTTTACTTTACCTTTATTACAACAAATGTTACATCATCATCAGGTATTTCAGACTGTGACCATTCGGAGCCGTCATTTTTAAGTTCTTGAATAATTTCCTCAGGATTCTTATCCGCAACTTTTTCGTAAGTAATGTTGACTCTCTCATATCCAAATAATTCTTTGTCCTTATTAAACATTTCCGGCAAACCATCACTCATTAGCAATACCGTATCACCGGAATAAATTTCTGTTTGTCTTAATTCGTAAGGAAAATCCTGCACAGCCCCTAAAGGCATACCCTTAAGTATAATTTCTTCAATTGTTTTTGTTTTACTTCTGTATAACAAAGCAGGTGGCATTCCTGCGGCTGATATCTGCATCTTGTTACCCTGAATCTTCAAGATAGAAAGACACATTGAAAGCATATGCATATTCATTTGCTTAATACATCGGGTTATTTCCTGAAATGTAAAAAGTATATCCGGATTGCCGGCGTGTGAGCTGAATAAACTTTTTGTAGTTGTAACCATTGTGCCGGCTTTCATACCGTGTCCGGTTGCATCACCGATCACTACAGTTAATGTTCCATCCATACCGACGTGAAAATCATAGTAATCACCGCCAACCTCTGTTGCAGTTTTCATATAAACTGCAATATCAAGATGTGGCAATTGCGGCAGGTTTTGCGGAAGCATTGAAAGCTGAAGTTGACGTGCCTCTTCCAACTCTTTTGTCTTACGCTGGTTTTCAGCACGTAATAGAGCAAGCTGGGCTCTTCTTTGTTCAATATTTTTTATCCTCACTCTCTGATATCTATCGAATGAAAGTCCCGCAGCTAAGAACAGTAAAATGTATGATGCATAAGCCCAATTAGTTCTCCACCAAGGCGGATT
>DATHSU010000434.1:0-4263 GCA_035463895.1 Ignavibacteriaceae bacterium
ATAATTTTATCCATTATTCCGTACAAAAAGATGCCCTCATCTTTTAAATATGCCTCGAATTCATTTTTAAACCGGGAAAATGAAGAAATTTGCTTATGAATTTCCGATTTAAGGTATTCTGTAATATCAGATATAATATTCTGTTTCTTATCAATGAGTTGTTCACCTTCGATACCCTGCTTAACGAAAAAGTTTGATATTTCATCATCCAATTGTTCAGTGGAAAATTCCTTTTCAAGCAGTAAATGTACCAAAGTTCCCTTCAAATCGCCCCGCATCTTATTTCCATATACAGATTCATCAGAATAATTAATATCCTGTTCACTATCAGCTTCCTCTAAATATGATTTTCTTTCAACATCCTTTTTGTACAAACTATTTATTTTTCCGAATCCGTATTCATAAGTGAGTAGGTATTTTGTGGGGCATTGGTTGAACACAGCCACTTTTGTTGCAGATATTATATCTTTCTCTAAGGGAGGTTCAATTTCAGCAATATTTACTATCGGAATTGTCGGTTTTTTCTTTAATGGAAGTTTAAAATTTTCACTAATTGAAATATATCTGCTGATAGGAATTTGGACTCTTATTTTCTTAGCTTCATTATAAAAACCTTCTTCATTCGGGAGTAAATAATTCAGTTCATCCTCCAGAATTACCTCATTAACTCCAGGATCAATATTTAATCCGGACATTACCAGATATAAAAACGAATCGTTCTTTAAATTTCGTTTTTCATTCAATTCACCTGTAATTATGAGATGATCAATTGCCCTTGTAATTCCAACATATAGCAATCTCTTCAATTCAGCTATGCGTTTTTTCTCTTCAATAAAATTATAAAGTCCGCCAACTGGTGCAGAGTGATAATCTGAAAGAAATTGATTATTTAAAGGAAGTTTGGTAAGAATACCAAAGCTTTTACTTAATGATACTTGCTTGGATTTCACCAGAGTTTTTTGACTCGATTCGTGCGTATTAAATAAAAACACTACGGGAAATTCAAGTCCTTTTGCCTGGTGAAGTGTCATCAGCTGGACTGCATTCGCATCTGTGGTTATAGCTGCCTGAGATTCATCCTCAATTCCAGTAATAGCATCGTTGAGATAATCCAGAAAATCATAAAGATTTCTGAAGCCCTTTAAACTAAAAGTACGTGATATTTCAATTAGTTTTTCAATATTAGCAAGTTCCTGATCGCCATCTTTTCTAGCTGCAATAACTCCAAGGTATTCGGTATCATTTAAGAGCTTTCTGAGAAGAACTGTTAATTCTATTGAGGATGCAAGCTGCAGATTTTCTTCGAGAATAGTTTTTACAGAAGAAATTTCAGGATTGTTTTCTGAAAAATGTTTTAATTTTTCCCAGAAGTTTGAACCCTGGCATATTGATATTTCGAATATCACAGAATCACTTATTGTAAAAAAAGGGGATCTTAAAATTCCCACCAGAGCAGTGCTGTTTCTGCTATTGGATAGAAAAGATAAATAATTATAAACATCACTTATGGTTTGCCGCTGATAAAATCCTCTACCGCCGATGATGGAAAAAGGTATACCGTATTTTATAAATACAGTTTCAAGTATTGAAAAAGATTTTCTTTTTCTTACAAGTATTGCGATATCCTTAAATTGCACACCTTTTGAATTTAACTCAATAATTTTACCCGCAACCAGTTCAGCTTCAGTAATTTTGTTTTCAGAATTGTTGTCAGCTAAAAGAAACTCAACCATACCCTGCTTAGCATCGCTTCTGGCACAAACAATATCTGTATTGCGGACCTCGTTATAATGTTTGTTAGGATTTGCAAAAAGATTTAAAAATAATTTATTTGTAAAAAGGCAAACGGCAGGTGCCATTCGGAAACTGTCAGGTAAATCCAGTAATGCACTGGTACCAGCCGCCGAACTAATATCATTCTTTGTTCGGTTAAATATTTCAAGTTCAGCATCGCGAAACATATAAATACTTTGCTTTTCATCACCTACTATAAAAAGATTACCGGATTTAAGATGATCAAGTATTGGCAGAAATATTTCATATTGAATTTCATTCGTATCCTGGTATTCATCAACAAGAATGAATTTAAATTTTTCATTTAATGTCTTTTGAACACTTTCTTTTTTCAATATTTCTTTTGTGTATAATAAAATATCCTCATAGTCCAAAAAACCATCTAAAGATTTTTTGTTCTCATACTCCTTTAAAGTGCTTTCAAATACATTGATCAAAAGTAATGCAAACTTAGTAAGTTCTTTGAGGAGTGTATCAGATTCGGGTATGTATTCTATTTTAGATAATTCATTAAGAGCAGATTCAATATAATTGATCTCATCAGCTAATCCTTCGCGCAAGTCATTAGTAAGATATCCTCTTACTCTCACTGTACCGCTGCTTGTTAGCATTGCAGATCTAATTTCGAAAATAAAGCCAAGTATCTGCTCAGGTGTTTTGATAGTACTAAATGTATTAATAAGAGCCTGAACATTTAAGGCAATTTCATTATTCTTATTTTTAGTAAAAACTTTTTTATTTATTTGAGTTATACCGGTTAAGAGTTTATCTTCATATTCCTCCCATATTTTGGAAAAATAAAAATCAAACTGAGAATTAAGGTATTTTATTATGTCCTTTTCGTTTTTTTGATAGATATTTTCCTTAATAATTAAAAGATTTTTCCTTTGCTTTATTAATCCAAAGAGCTCTCTTTCAAGTCCGCTTTTGGAACCAAGAATTCTTATGATGTATTTTATATCATCTGAGGATGATCCGTCCTCGAGCAGATTCTTAACAACCTCCTCTATTGATAACTCAATTAATTCATCAGATAATTGTTCATCAATGGATATAAAACGTGCATCGAGTCCGGCTTCAACCGGGAACTCCCTTAAAATATTAATACAAAAAGAATGTATAGTTGAAATATTAGCAGAAACAAGCTGCTGTCGGATACGTTCAAGTTTTTTTGAATGAGAATCGGAATTGGAAGCTGTTAATTGTTCATTCACAAGTTTTACAATTTTGTTATACAACTCACCTGCAGCTTTGTCAGTAAAAGTTATAGCGGCAATGTTAGATAAGTTAACACCATCAATAAGTGCCGCATTTAAATACCTTCTGGCAAGAACAAAAGTTTTTCCGGAACCGGCATTAGCAGTTAATGAAAGGTGATCTGCAAATTCCAGTGCCGACTTTTGATGTGGGGTTAATCGGGTCATTTGTTAAGATTTAGTTTCTTTTTCAAATGCAGGAATGATTATTTCAAAAATGGTTTCACCATATGCAGATGAAACCAGTTTTATACTTCCGTTAATACTTTCTAAAAATCTGCGTGAGATTGCTAATCCAAGCCCCATTCCCTGCTTTTTCGTAGTGAAGTTCTGGTCAAATATTTTTTCTTTGTCATCAGAATTTATGCCCTGTCCGTTATCTTCTACAAGAACAGAGTAATTTTTTGAGATCTTATTAAGGGAAATATTAATAAGATTTGCATCAGCCTGAATTGAATTTCTTATCAGATTTATAAATACCCTTCTGAGGTGGCTTTTATCGGCCTCAACCGGTGCGAAAGAACAATCTGATTTAAAATCTATTTTTATTTTTTCATCCTGGTAAAGATTGATTGTGTCGTTAATAACACTTACAAGATCTATTATTTCGAGGTTAAGGCTTGGCATTTTAGCAAACCTTGAAAACTCTGATGCTATCTGACTCAGGTTTTCGATTTGATTTAAAACTGTTTTTGACACCTTATCAAACAACGAATCAAAATCTTTATTCTTATCTTTATTAGCAATAACAAGCTGCTGGAGCGCAAGTTTCATTGGGGTTAAAGGATTTTTTATTTCGTGTGCAACCTGTTTTGCCATTTCTTTCCAGGCGGCTTCGCGCTCAAGTTCAGCAAGCTCTGCCTGATTTTTCTGCAACTCGGATGTCATTGCGTTGAATCCATCAAGCAGTTCTTTAAGTTCGCCTCGTTCATTATGAACAATTTTAACATTCAAATCGCCCTGACCGACAGAATCTGCAGCCTTTGTCAATCTACGGATAGGATATGAAATCTGGTTAGCAAATAATGTGCTTACAATTATAATCAGTATTACAGCAAATGAATAAATACCGAATATAACTACATCTATTTCTATTGTTGAGAGCGAAACCCTGATTTTATTGAATGCATCGTTTACAGCTAATATGTATTCCTCACCATCTAAAGTTATTGTTCTGTAGAGAACATTAAAGTTGTAATTTTCAATCTTTTCA
>DATHSU010000435.1:0-16785 GCA_035463895.1 Ignavibacteriaceae bacterium
CGCCGAGCGGATAATGATATGATGCATATAGAACCGCGCAGCCTTTAAGTATAAATTTATCAATTATGATGATGTAATAAATTGTGAAGAAAAGCGGCGGCAGAAAAAGAAGATATAAAAATTTACTTCTGACTTTGTTTAGTGATGCAGCAAGAATTACGCCCATTGGCGGCAAATAGCTTATGATAATGAATGCAAGATAAACAAACAGCGAACTGTCGAACCCCATCATACAAATCAGAAACTCCATAAACTGATATGAGAAGAGCAATGCTACAATTATTATTATCGTAACATTGAATCTGTTCTTCTCAGTGAATGAGAGAAGATTGATAAGTAAAAGCAACTCAATACAGGCAATAAAAAGTGAGACTATTCCGTTCCAGTTCATATTATTTTAACAATAAGTATTATTACTAATGCAAGGAGCGAAGCGTTTAGCAAATTAAATTATTACAGAATGCTAAGCTTCGCCCGCAAATATTTAAATTGTTATGCTTTCGGTCCAACCATTTTTTCGGGTCGAACAACTTCATCAAATTTTTCAGAAGTGAGCAGTCCAAGGTCCATCGCTGCCTGTTTAAGTGTTGTATTTTCTTTATGAGCTTTCTTAGCAACTTTTGCAGCATTATCATATCCGATATGAGGATTAAGCGATGTTACAAGCATCAGAGAATTTTCAAGATGTTTCTTAATATTAGTCAGATTCGCTTCAATGCCAACGACACAATGATCTGTAAAACTCTCGCAGGCATCTGAAATTAACCTTATAGAGTTTAGAACATTAAATATTATGACAGGTTTAAAAACGTTAAGCTCAAAATTACCGCTTGCACCGCCGAAGTTGACTGCTACATCATTTCCAAAAACTTGTGCACAAACCATTGTCATTGCTTCACTTTGAGTGGGATTAACTTTACCGGGCATAATTGAACTGCCGGGTTCGTTTTCAGGAAGATTCAATTCTCCTAATCCGCATCGTGGACCTGAACCAAGCCAGCGAATATCATTAGCAATTTTCATTAATGATGCAGCAAGAGTTTTGAGTACACCGCTGAACTCAACAAGAGCATCGTGATTTGCAAGTGCTTCAAATTTATTGGGAGCAGTAACAAACGGCTGTCCGGTAATCTTCGCAATATGCTCAGCAGACTTCACTGCAAACCGAGGATGAGTGTTCAATCCTGTTCCGACTGCAGTTCCGCCGAGTGCTAGTTCATATAATCGGGGTAAAGCTGCTTCAATTCTTGCCAAACCATTAGTTAGCATTTGAACATATCCGCCAAATTCCTGACCAAGAGTAAGCGGAACCGCATCCATCAAATGAGTTCTTCCGATTTTAATAATGTCATTAAATTCGTTTTCTTTAACAGCAAGAGCATCACGGAGTTTTGTTACCATCGGTATCAATCTTCTGTGGATTTCTTCAACAGCGGCGATATGCATTGCAGTAGGAAAAGTATCGTTTGATGACTGCGCTTTGTTAACGTCATCATTCGGGTGGATAGGTTTTTTACTGCCCATTTCTCCACCGGCTAATTCAATAGCACGATTTGAGATTACTTCATTTGCATTCATATTAGTTTGTGTGCCGCTTCCTGTTTGCCAAACCACAAGAGGAAAATGTTCATCAAGTTTTCCTTCAATAACTTCATCAGCAGCTTTAATTATGAGATCAGCTTTTTCAGAAGGTAATGTTCCAAGTTCTTTATTTGTGAGGGCAGCGGCTTTTTTTAATACTCCAAGTGCCCGGATGAGCTCACGCGGAAATCTGTCACCTCCAATTTTAAAGTTCATTAATGATCTTGCGGTTTGTGCGCCGTAGTATTTATCGGATGGTACTTGAAGTTCACCCATTGTGTCTTTTTCAATGCGGTAGCTCATAACGGTTCTCCCTGAAAAAAAATTAAATATTTGAAATAATTACTGTTATAAATTTAAGAAAAGTATTAGTAGAAATGTAGTTGAAGAATACAGATGGGAAAAATTTCAAAATAAAAAAGGCTAAGTTCAAAGTAACATAGTGAACTTAGCCTAGCTAATTAAATAAAGAAGTTTTTACAGTTAATAAGAGACCGTGTACTCCCGTTTTCCATCAGCATTATTTTCTTTTATTGTGATAACAACTGTGTGGGATGTACCAGTTGATCCGGCTCTGTATTCAACCAAATAACTGTTTGAAAGTGCACCGGCAACAGGTAGATTTTTAAGATCAAGTCCGGCTGCGTTAGTTGGAATAAATATATTTGTTCCGCCAGTACAGTTGGAAAGATCCCACGGACGCTCTCTGGTCGAAGACCAAACATAAGAAGTGCTATCCTGACTAAAAACAGTATGAACTGTGGCTTTTCCGCCAAGCAAACTGCAACCCATTGCATTGTTCCACATGCTGCCATCTGATTGGGTTGGTTCATCTGTAAAATTAATAATTACTCTCTGAGCACCTGATCTCCAGCTATAAACGCTATCAGCGAATATTGCAGCAATCACTCCATTTTCACCGGTACCCTGACCGAAAGTAGCAGCCCTGGTTTCTAAAGCAGCACTATCAGCCCCCGAAAATCCACGTGTTCTGCTGGTACCTGTTGATAGATTAAGGTACGTCGATAGCATTTGAGCAGTTGTAAAATTTATTCCTCCATTTACCCTTCCGGAATAACCAACAACTGCAAACTGAACATTAAGTCCGCTTGCCTGCAGAAAATTTGCAAATTCAATAATACTTGCAGCTACGGAATCTGCTTCTTCTGACATACTGCCGGAATTATCAACAACAAAAACTAAATCCGCAGTAAGTACGTTTCCGGTACTAACTTTAGTGACTTTCAATCCTTTTACTGCTCCATCTTCTGTTATAAAAATATTTGAAGATGCAGGACTATTAGGATCATAGAAAAGTGTTATTGGCTGCTGTGTTACCGGATTAATAAGACCGGTAAGGTTAACCTGAATTCTGCCTGGATTATTGGCAGCAGGTGTGAATACAGCTGTCGGCTGTATATTGTTAATTGTGGTTGCCGGTACGGTGACATTTTGCGGATCTGCCGGAATGTCAGTATTATTATCTGCATCCGGTTCGGTTGAATCACATCCGTAAAATGCAATTCCAGCGATGAGAAATAGGGTTAAGAACAGTTTTTTCATTGGGCTCTCCTTTTTGTTATTATGATTGATGATAAGAAAATATAAAATAAATGAATATTTTATTAAAATAAATTGCATTTAGTATGAAAACATTATTATTCCCTCTATCACGATCATAAACATATTAAAGCTTTTGCTTAATATCAATATTTTTGTTTAATTAATTATTATCTGAGGTATAGAATATGACGTAATTAAATTTTTCATAACTAATTAAAGTAATTCATTGATTATTATGAAGATACGAAGAATGTATTAGTGTTTGGTAATTGGGTAGTTGCAGATTAGAATAAACCAGGAATCGTTTCAGAATCCATCTAATACCGAAAATGTGAAAAAACAAAAAGGCTAAGTCCACATTAACTCAATGAACTTAGCCAAACAAAAGAAATTGATAAACTATCTAAAGCTAGTAAGTAACCGTGTACTCACGTTTTCCGTCAGCATTATTTTCTTTAATTGTAATTACAACTGTGTGAGATTTACCAGTTGATCCTGCTCTGTATTCAACCAAATAACTATTTGAAAGTGCGCCTGCAACAGGAAGATTTTTTAGGTCAAGTCCAGTAGCATCCTGAGGAATAATCTTAATTGTACCGCCAGTACATAGACTCATGTCCCAGGGTCTTTCGTTAGAAGGTGACCACGATGATCCATAATAAGAACTAGTATCTGCCGGTCCGCTGTAAACAGTATGAACAGTAGCTTTGCCGCCAATTAAACCACACATAAGAGCTGTGTTCCAGAATAACTGGTTATCAGGCTGTGTTGGCTCATCTGTAAAATTAACAAATACACGCTGTGCCCCTGCTCTCCAGGTGTAATTTGAATCGGCAAATATTACACCAACGACTCCATTTTCACCCCAAACATTAGGAGCAAAACTTGAAGCTTTTTCTGTTAAAGCTGCACTATCTGGTCCGGAAAAATAATAAGTTCTGCTTGTACCGGTGGCACGGTTTAGATAGGTAGAAATATTCTGCGCTGAAGTAAAATTAATTCCGCCGTTTACCCAGCCGTCATAACCAACAACCGCAAACTGTACATCAAGTCCGCTTGCCTGAAGAAAAGTTGCAAATTCAATAATACTTGCTGCAACAGAATCTGCTTCCTCATACATACTGCCGGAATTATCAACGGTGAAAACCACATCTGCTTTTAGGACAGTACCGGTGCCTACTTTAGTAACCTTTAATCCTTTTACTGCTCCATCTTCTGTTATAAAAATATTTGAGGATGCAGGACTATTAGGATCATAGAAAAGTGTTATTGGCTGCTGTGTTACCGGATTAATAAGACCGGTAAGGTTAACCTGAATTCTACCCGGATTATTCGCAGCAGGTGTGAATACAGCAGTTGGCTGTACGTTATTAATTGTGGTTGCCGGTACGGTAACATTCTGAGGATCTGCCGGTATGTCAGAATTGTCATTTGTATCGGGTTCGGTTGAATCACATCCATAAAATGCAATTCCGGCAAAAAGAAACAAGGACACTAGAAGTTTTTTCATTGAGAGCTCCTTTATATTTATTGATGATAAGTTAATGATAGATATTTAAATGAACTTAACCATTATATGTTCAAAAGTATTAATTGATGCTGGCTTCCATTCAAAAATATTAAATGAATACAAGCTGTTGTCAAGTGACAATAATTATTTGCTGTAAAACTATTTATGGAATTCGGATCTGTATGTCCAGATAAGACTGGTTTTAACTGAGTAAAACTACAAGAAAAGCGTAAGTTTTTCTTTTGCACGGTAATATTTTTTAATAATCTGTTTTTTTGATAAAAAAATTATCAAATAAAAAGTTGATTTTTAGAGAAATACACTAAAAATCATAATCTAACTTAATCAATTTGCACTATAGGATACAAATTTAATGCCTTATCCCAATAAGGCGACCTTTTATAGAAAAAATTTAATCTTTCATATGGATTGTTTCTAAATGCTTCATCCTCTGCAAGTTTTTTTTCAAACTCTTTCTTTAATTCAGGATCATTTTTTAACATTTCTTCAGCCATTGGTTCCATAACATAGTTTTCAAAATATTCCTTCTGTTCAAATATCTGGTTCATAAACCCCCATTGCACAAAGGAATCCGGTGATTTTGGTTCAAGCAGATGCGTTATTACTCTTACAGTTCTTTGATTTGTTGATACGTAAAATGAGCCCACTGGGATGATTGCTTTTTCTTTGTATGTTTCATATTCAAAGCTGACTCTTTGTCTCCCTTCGTTTGAGGTATTGTTCATTCTTACATTATTAAACTTATACCTTGTCACTTCTAATTCTGTTGGATCAGTCACCACACCAACCTCAACACCGTGAAGTTTTAATCTGTCAACAATTAATTTCCATTCAGAAGGGATGTAATAACCTTTTACGGTTTTAACTGAATCCTGCACACGTACATCATTATAAAATTTTACAATCATATCTTTTGGCTTACCGGTATAAACTATTTTTTTACTGCCGGATATATCTGAATCTTCATTATGATACTCTATGCCTTTAAACTCAACCTCTTCAAACTTATCACTAGTATTGAATGCAAGAGGAAGGTATTCCTGATTATTATAAAATTGATTGATTGATTTGTCATCTGCTTCTTTATTGATGTTTAGAATTTCTTCAGCATTTTTATTTACGAGATCAATTGTATTTTCCAGAACTGCTTTAGTTGAATACACTCTTTCTTTATAGGGTTTTATCATATGAGTTTCAACAAGAAGTGAAGGTCTGTTCTGAAGTGCAAAATAACCCGTTGATAATCTTGGTCCCGATGCCCAATCAGATATTCCGGAATCCAAACCTTCACGCCAGTTGCGCAAAGCAACATACGGAAACATCAGATAGCCTTGTTCCTCAACATTTTTTATAAGGTGTGGGACGAATTTATTTTTTAACCATTCAGCAGTTTTATGATAGATATTTGCAAACCTCTCCACCTGGTAAGTAACAGTGTATTGATAATCTGCTCCGTTGGTTGTGTGATTGTCAATTATAAAATCCGGATCCCATTCTGAAACCAATAGTAACATCGACTGCATTTCAGGTGCATCGGCTTTCATCCATTCACGGTTAAGATTATAACCCTGTGCAGTGGTTCTCCAGCCCATTTCTTCGGGACCATCCTGATTTATCCTGTTATATTTACTTTTTCTTTCGTGTCCATCCACACTGAAAATCGGAACGACCATTAAAACAACATTGTCAATCAGAAATTCCTTTTCTTTTGTTATCAGAATTTCACGAAGTAGTATTTTACTTGCATCTTTACCTTCAATTTCACCGGCGTGTATTCCATTGATAATTAGGACGATAGGTTTATTATTCTTTTTGATATCTTCCGGTGTAAAATCTTTGTCTTTAGAAACAACAATACAATTCAATTCCCTGCCCTGCGGTGAAATTCCGAAAGAAAATAGTTCTGCATAATCAGAGTTGTCAGCTAAGTTCTTAAAGTATTGCATTGTTTCAGTATAATCCGCAGTCGAAACAAATCCTGATTTTTCAAATTTGGTTAGCCATTGCTCTTCTGATTGAGAGAAAAGAAAAGTTGATGACAGCAGAACAGTGATTAAAATGGTTTTCATAATTTATCCGCATTTTTTATTCAATTTATAATGCAAATTATGGAAAAGTTTTTAGATGGCACATCAAAAAGTCTTTTGTTTATCCATAATGGTCTATAAATTCTATATAGAGTTATTTTAAAATGGATTATAAATGCTATCAGTTACAAAATTCTTTCTATTCATTCTATTACCTTGCAATTTTATAATTGCACAGCAAAGCGAAAAAGGATTCGACATTATTCATTATAAGCTGAATCTTGATTTATACAACTGTTTTATTTCACCGTTCCCGCAATCATTCAAAGGCTTTGCTGAAATAAAGATAAAAGCCGATAAAGAGATAAATAATATTGTACTTGATGCAAGCAGCTATTCAATTAAAATAGATTCCACATCCGGCAACATTCAATCATTCAACCATTCAGACGACAAGCTTAGTCTTACTTTTAGAAACTCAATGAGTGCGAATGATTCCATACGCTTTACAGTCTATTACACTCACAAAAATGTGCGGGACGGTGCATTCCTTTCAGATAACCGAATGGTATTTACAAACAACGCTCCCGAAGGTGCAAGGAATTGGTTTCCGTGTTATGATCATCCATCGGATAAAGCAACATTTGAACTGATCGCTAAAACTCCCGCAAACGTTTTACTCGGTTCTAACGGTTCGCTTATCGATTCAACATTGACTGCTGATACAGTTTACTATCACTGGAAAAGCCGTGACCCGGTTGCAACATACCTGATAGTAATTTCAGCAAAAGTTGATTACAATTTAGATATTGTTGGATGGATAAATCCTGAATCAAATGAAATAATTCCAACAAGATTTTACTGGCAGGATGGAGAAAACATTGAAAACCTTAACAATATAAAATCGATAAATACTCCTATGATGGATTTTTTTTCCGAACTGTTCTCTCCCTATCCATTTGAAAAAAACGGATATGCAACTTTAAATGAACACTTTGTTTACGGCGGAATGGAAAATCAGACATTAACATCGCTTTGTTCTGATTGCTGGAATGAAATATTAGTTGTTCACGAGTTCACACATGCCTGGTTCGGAAATTTGATAACACATAAAAACTGGTCAGATGTGTGGCTTAACGAAAGTTTCGCCAATTACGGTGAAGCACTATGGATTGTACATACAAAAGGAAAAGCAGAATATAAAAAATACATAAAGATTGAAGCTGAAAGATATTTCCGTGAGAATCCCGGTTTCCCGGTTTACAATAGCTGGTGGAATGATGAAACTCCACCTTCAAATATTTTATATAACGGTGCAATAATTTATTCTAAAGGCGCCTGTGTACTTTCCATGTTCAGAAATGTAGTTGGGGATTCATTATTCTTTGCTGTGCTTAAATCTTATACCAATGATGAAAGATTCAGATTCGGAAATGCGGACACAGATGATTTTATTTCCGTTGTAAACAAAATTACCGGAAAAGATTACACAAAATATTTTAATCAGTGGTTAAAAACGGCCGATCATCCTGTTTATCAGAATTACTTTGTAATAACTGAAGATGAAAATGAATTCCGGATTGATCTTACAATAAACCAGGTTCAGGATAACGAAACAGCTTATGAAATGCCGGTAACTCTGCAAATAATATTTTCAGATGGAACAAATAAAATATTGAAGATTCTAAACAGTAAACGAGCGGAAAATTATTTCTTTAAATTTGAAAAAGAGCCGTTGAAATTGATTTTCGACCCTTTTAATGAAATAGTTCTTAAGGAAGATGAAAACATAAAAGTTGATGCTATAGAAATCACATATTAATAAATTGTTACGTTTTATTATGGGACGCATAATTGAATAGCATCTCATTTTGTTTTTTATATATTGATATAAACAATTAATAAACATTTGAGAAAGGAGTTTTTACTTAATAATAATTGGTACAATTTTTTCTGAACTTTTTGTACTAATCATCAATCGAAAGGGTAGACTATGAATATACCTGTATTAGACCGGAGCCACTACCTTAAAGGCTTACTTATTACCGCAAAACTAGATAAACAGCTTTCCGATAAGGAAAAAGAGATCATTAAGGGGATATCTGATAAGTTAGGATTTGCAACCGATTTTTATAATGAAACTATCAGAGGGTTATTATCCAATCAATATATCAGTGATGAACCGATAAGATTTTCTGATAAAAAGATAGCTGAATCGTTTTTATCAGACGCAATAAAACTCGCTTATTCAGACGGAAATATTTCTGATGTCGAATTAAACTGGTTAAAGAAAACTGCCAAAATAAATCTTATAAATGATGATTTTGTTCAGAATAAAATAAGAACCTATAAAGAATCTCCCTTACTTCTTCGAAATACAGAATTTGCTCTCTATTCAATAATCTGATAAAGTCATTTTAATAGTCTGTGGTAACACTACTTAACCACAGACTACTTCTCACAATGTAATCTTTCAATATTGTAATTTTTTATTCTCCTTTGTCCTTTACGGCCATATATCTAATTTTGAACAATGATTTACAAATTATTTTTACTCAATGATTCACTTTTCTTAAAAGGATCCTGCTATGAAAAAAATGAAAGCCCTCGTTAAAAAATATGCTAAACCCGGCATCTGGATGGATGAAGTTCTCGTTCCTGAATACGGGCCAAATGATGTACTGATTAAAATTCATAAAACTTCTATCTGCGGAACGGATATTCATATTTACAACTGGGATGAATGGGCACAGAAAACTATTCCCGTTCCTATGCACGTTGGTCACGAATATGTTGGAACAGTTGAAGCATTTGGTGATAATGTTCACGATGTCAAAGTTGGAGAACTTGTAAGCGGTGAGGGACATATAGTTTGCGGTACATGCCGTAACTGCCGTGAAGGAAGAGGACATCTTTGTCCCAACACAAAAGGAGTCGGTGTAAATCGACCCGGATGTTTTGCTGAATATCTTGTTATTCCCGTTTCAAACATCTGGCATTGCGATCCTAAACTCCCGAAAGAAATTTTTTCAATATTTGATCCGCTTGGAAATGCAGTACACACAGCTCTTTCATTTGACGTACTTGGTGAAGATGTATTGATAACCGGTGCTGGTCCGATTGGAATTATGGCAGCGGCAGTTGTAAAACATTCCGGTGCAAGAAATGTTGTAATTACAGATATGAATCCATACCGTTTAGAACTTGCAAGAAAACTCGGAGTAACAAGAGCAGTTGATGTTACAAAAGAAAAATTACCGGATGTTGTTAAAGAACTTGGTATGGTAGGCGGGTTTGATGTTGGACTTGAAATGTCCGGCAGCATAAACGCATTCAATGATATGATTAATGTGATGTATCACGGCGGTAAAATAGCTTTACTTGGTATTCTTCCTGAGCAAGCAGGAATAAACTGGGGTAAAGTTATTTTCAACGGACTAACCATCCGCGGCATTTACGGAAGAATGATGTTTGAAACCTGGTTTAAAATGCAGGCAATGGTTCAAAGCGGCTTGCCGATAAACCCGATCATCACTCATCGCTATAAAATTGATGATTACCTGGAAGGTTTTGAAATAATGAAGTCGGGAAATTCGGGAAAAGTGATACTTGACTGGGAATAGTCCCCGATACCGGATCCCAGATACCTGTTGCCGGATAAATTATTTTTTGCTGAGGTGTTGTTTTTCAACAGAGTCTAAAAATTTGATTAACTTCTTGCCAAGTAGATTGGACTTTTTAAGAAGTTTATCATAGAGTTCTTCATCATTCAATGATTCGGTTTCAAACAGCGTTTCTAAATGATCAATGGTCTCATCAGTTGAAGCTATTGCATTAACGATATACTTTATAAACTCGTTTTTATATCTTCTCCTTCCGTATCCCTCAACAATATTGGATCGGATAGATTTAGAAGATCTCCTGATTTGGCTTCCCTCTTCGTACATCTCAAACTTTGGAAGAGTCAGTGTCATTTTATGAATCTCTATCGATAATTCCCTTGCGATCTGCCAAACTTTTAAATCTTTATAATTCATTGTAACCTCCAAATTAAAAATTTGTTTTTATCTGGTATCCCGTATCTGGCATCTGGTATCAAGCGTTAAGCTATCACCCGGTGCTTCCTGCCCACCTTCTCAAACGCACTTATACACACATCAAGATCTGCTTGTGAATGTGCTGCGGAAATCTGAACACGAATTCTCGCTTGACCTTTTGGAACAACCGGATAGGAAAACCCAACAACATAAATACCCTCTTCATACAGATCTTTTGAAATTTGCTGTGCAAGCTGAGCGTCGTTATCAAACTTTCTAAAGAGGACTGGAACTATCGGATGAATACTTTCAATCAGATCGAAGCCGAGTGTTTTCATCTTTTCGCGGAAGTATTTTGTGTTCTCTCTTAATTTTTCTCTCAGGTCATCTGATTTTTCGAGAAGATCGAATGCTGCTATTGAAGCACCAACAATTGCCGGTGCAAGTGTGTTGGAAAATAAATACGGACGTGATCTTTGTCTGAGCATATCCACAATTTCTTTTTTAGATGCTGTGAATCCACCCGAAGCCCCTCCCATCGCTTTGCCAAGTGTTGATGTGATAATATCAACTTTGCCAAGTGCGTTACAGTATTCGATTGCACCTCTTCCCGTCTTACCGAAGAACCCTGTTGCGTGCGAGTCATCTACCATAACTAGTGCATCATATTCATCGGCAAGTTTAACTATCTCATCAAGCTTTGCAATGTCGCCATCCATCGAGAAAACACCATCTGTTGCAATAATAATATTTTTCGCAGGATGTGGTTCCTGTGCAAGACCGGTATGTTCCCAGATATCCGCTCCTTCACGTGCAAGAGCCAGTTTCTGATCAAGCGATTTCATATCCGAGTGTTCATAAATTAATCTTTTCGCTTTGCATAACCTTATTCCATCAATTATGCTTGCGTGGTTCAACTGATCTGTAATTATCATATCATCCTGACCAAGAATGCTTTCGAACAAACCACCGTTAGCATCGAAGCAGGAAGAATAAAGTATTGCATCATCCATCTGGTAAAAATCTGCTATTCGCTTTTCTAGTTCTTTATGAATATCCTGTGTGCCGCAAATAAATCTGACTGAAGACAAGCCAAAACCGTGAGTGTCAAGAGTTTTTTGTGCCGCTTTAATTATATCCGGATGATTTGCCAATCCGAGGTAATTATTTGAACAGAAGTTAAGAACGTCCTTTGGCTTTGAGTCTGCCGGATAAGAAACTTTTATTTTTGCTTTTTGGTCGGAGAGAATAATTCGCTCATCTTTGTAAAGATTTGCTTCCCTGATTGATGTTAATTCCTGTTTTAAGTCGTATTTTGTTCTGCGGTACATAGTATCACTTAAAGATTGTTGTTGAAATTTATTAGCGGTTCAAAAATATTGAATTTAGGGGAGAGGTGAAATGAGAATAACTTAGAAAGGGAGTCAGAGATGACAAAAATCACCTCTGATCTCAATTATAATAAGGTTTTATCACATCCCGTATCGATCAACTATCTCCTGCTTTGTTTTTCCGAGAATATCATATTTCTTTCCAACTTTAATAAAAGCAGCGAGGGCTTTTTCAAGATGATGTCTTTCGTGAGCAGCGGATAATTGCGTTCTTATTCTCGCCTGTCCTTTTGGAACTACCGGGAAGAAGAAACCGACAGCATAAATTCCTTCAGCATAAAGATCACGTGCAACATCCTGCGAAAGTTTTGCATTAAAGAGCATAACGGGAACGATCGCCGTTTCACCTTCTTTAATTATAAAGCCGGCATCGGTTAATCCTTTTCTCCAGAACTTTGAGTTCTCTTCAAGCTTGTCGCGTCTTTCAGTTGATCTGGAAATTATATCAAGTACTCTCAAAGCCCCTTCCACAATTACAGGAGCTACTGTATTTGAGAAAAGATAGGGACGAGCTTTCTGTCTGCACATTTCAACAATTTCTTTTCTTCCGGAAACACACCCGCCGCTTGCACCGCCGAGTGCTTTTCCTAAAGTTGTTGTGATGATATCTATTTTGCCAAGAACATTAAAATGTTCGTGAGCGCCTCTACCTGTTTTTCCTATGTAACCGCTCGCGTGCGAGTCATCAACAAAAACCATCGCATTATATTTTTCAGCAAGCTCAACAATTTTGTCCAGCTTTGCCAAATCACCATCCATCGAAAATGCACCGTCGGTAATTACCATTCTCAATCTTTTATTCTGATGAAGCTGAAGCTTTTCTTCAAGGTGAGCCATATCGGAATGTTTGAATGAATCGTTCTGAGCTTTGCACAAACGCATTCCGTCGATTATGGAAGCGTGAACAAGTCTGTCTGCTATCATCACATCCTGATCAGTTAAGATTGCTTCAAATACTCCCGCGTTTGCATCCATACAGGAAGGAAAAAGAATTGTATCCTCGGTCCCAAGAAACTCGGTTAGTTTTCTTTCAAGCTCTTTGTGAATATCCTGAGTGCCGCAGATAAATCTCACGGAAGACATTCCGTATCCTCTTACATCAAGTCCTTCGTGTGCAGCTTTTACAACTTCGGGATGAGATGAAAGTCCGAGATAATTATTTGCACACATATTAATTACTTTTTTCTTTTCCGAACCGATCGGGAATTCAACTTCAATCTCGGAATCCTGTGGAGCGCAAATTGCTCTTTCTTCTTTAAAGATTCCCTGGGACTTTAAATCCTCAAGCTGATCGGTATAAAACTTCCGAACTTCTGCATTGTATGCCATTTCATTTACTCCTGCACATTAAATTCTTTAAGAAGATTTACAATGTTATTTACACTGTCAAATGCTTCCGGTGAAGCTTTTGCATCAGGAATCTGAATCTTGTAATTGGTCTCAAGAAAAACTTTTAAAGAAACCATTGAGAAAGAATCGACTATTCCTCCTGAGATGAGAGGTGTATCGTATGTTACTTCCCTATCGTCATCTGAATCGAGGTATTCGTTTTTTACGTATTCGAGGATTGTGTCTTTGATTGATGCCATTTTATCTCCATAGTTTTAATTATTAATTATTTGTTTTTACTTTTCTGTTTTACTAAAAAATTGCTGCATTGCTAAATTGTTAAATTGTTTAAGTACATTCAACAATAAAGCAACCTGCCTGCCGGCAAGGCAGGTAAAACAATTTAACTATTGAATTCACATATCATTTTCCAAAGTTGAAATATCTCCAATCTCTTCGCCCCATTCTTTTGCACGAAGAACACGACGCATAATTTTTCCGCTTCGTGTCTTCGGAAGTGAATCAACGAACTCAATTTCCTGAGGCATTGCAAGTGCAGAAAGCTTCTTCCTTACAAAATTCATTATTTCGAGTTCAAGCATTTTAGTCTTTTCGTTCCCCGGTTTAAGTGCAATGAACGCTTTTACAACTTCCATATTCATAGGATCAGGTTTACCAACAACTGCAGATTCAGCAACTGAAGGATGTTCGAGCAATGCAGATTCAATTTCGAATGGACCGACAAGATGGCCAGCTGTGTTAATCACATCATCATCTCTTCCGACAAACCAGTAGTAACCTTCCTCATCAATGCTTGCTCTGTCACCGCAAAGATACCAGCCATTTTGAAATTTTTTATCATACGTTTCTTTGTTATTCCAGTATGTGCGAAACATCGCTGGCCAGCCGGGTTTAAGTGCAATCATTCCGACAATACCTCTTTTCTCAATCGGCTGATGAGTTTTTAAATCGACAACTGTTGCTGTAATTCCGGGAAAAGCTTTGCCCATCGAGCCGGGTTTTATTTTCATCCCAGGATAATTACTGATTACCATGCTGCCGGTTTCGGTCTGCCAATAAGTATCATGGAATGGAAGTCCAAAAACTTCCTGTGACCAGAAGACAGCTTCTGCATTTAAAGGCTCACCAACACTTGCAAGATGACGAAGAGAGGACAAATCAAATTTCTTAACAACATCGATCCCTTCTTTCATTAGTGCACGGATGGCAGTCGGTGCAGAATACCAGACCGTAATTTTATGTTTCTCGATAAACTTATACCAGCTTTCAGCTTTGAATCCGGCATCGAGCACGGATTGAGTTGCAGCATTTGCCCATGCACCGATAATTCCGTACGAAGTGCCTGTTACCCAGCCGGGATCTGCAGTGCACCAGTAAATATCTTCATCTTTAATGTCGAGAACATATTTTGCAGTTATGTATTGTGAAATCAAAGAATAGTGAACGTGCTGTGCACCCTTTGGTTTTCCTGTTGTTCCGGAAGTGTAATGAAGGACAGAAGGAGTTTCAGCAGTTGATGGATAGATTTTAAAATCATTAACTCGTTCCGCTTTATCCATATGAAAAGCAATTTCCTTGCAGGAGGCAAATTCACGAAGCGGTTTGTTTCCGTCATCATCAACAACAATAATATGTTTTAATGAAGGAAGCTGTTCAACAATATTTCTAACTTTCACAAGATGTTTTTTCTGAGTGAAGATTGCAGATGTACCGGCATCTTCAAGTCTTGTAAAAAGTGATTCGGAACCAAATGCTGAGAATAAAGGCTGCGCAATAGCACCCACTTTTAAAATCCCAAGAAAACCAAAATAAAGTTCAGGAACTTTATCCATAAACAAACAGACTCTATCACCGGGATTTATTCCCAGCTTCTGCAGAAATGTAGCAATTGTGTTAGTAAGAATCCGCATATCATCAAACGTATATCTTTTTTCTTCACCACTGTAACCTTCCCAGATAAGCGCTAGCTTGTTAGCTTTTCCCATCCGACAGATTCTGTCAGTACAGTATTCGCCTATATTAATTATGTTGCCATCTTTGTAATCAAGTTCATTGCAAGCGATTTGCCAAGAAAAGATTTTACATTCTTCTTCGTATGATTTCATATTCGGATGGAATTTAAGCATTGGGGTTTACTCCTTGTTAAATGCTTGAAAATCTAAGAAAGCTAAAAAACTGACTATACCAAATTAAGTAAAAACTAATTATTAGAACTCGATTCGACAATTTTATTTGCAGGAGGCTGTCTCATAACTCATTCCTTTATGGTAGCCGCAAGTTTCTTCTTGCGAAAATATAACAAATACGCAACTTGAAAGTTGCGTATACCTTGTGTTTATAACTTTTAAGACGGCCTCGCATTTTTAATATTGAAGATTAAAAAGACCAGTTAACAATCGGGAAGAACGGAAATGCCCCGCCTTGATCGATTATGTTTATCAAACCGATTTGTAAACCATACATACTGCCGGCATAGTTAATAAATCCTAATTGAAGTCCGCTAACCTTTCCCTTATGATAATTAACGAATCCGTATTGTAATCCTTCAAACAGATTTTCAGTAAGATTAACAAAGCCTGCTTGAAATCCAAGAAAACCGCCGTCAACTAGATTTACAAATCCGAATTGCGCGCCAACCTGTTTACCGGTTGTTGAATTTACAAAGCCCCAGTCTATTCCGCTTACATTATTATTCTTTCCATAAATAATGTTCAGTCTTAAACCGGTAATAGAAGTATTTTCCGGGAATATCTGCACCGGATTGAATAGTGCAATTTGTATCGGTTTATCCTGAGCTAAGATATTTTCGGATGGTATTCCGGATAAGATTGAAATTGCAAATAATAACACTAATACTTTTTTCACTTATTACTCCTTTAATTATAAATAATATAGAATATAGTTATTAATTTTGATCTTTAATTTTGATTTCAAGCCATTCTTCCAACTTTGAATATATTATTTCTCTATCATCGCTTGAAAAACTTCGGATTCTTGTTCTATGTGAACCATTTGGATGAACCATTTTAATTGAATTTGTTTTACCTGTTAAGCAAACACCTGCCGCCGTCCAGGGATCATTACCGCCATAGATAAATATGAAATTTTCTCCTTCATTCTCTACCCACTCACTCATATCTTTCATTGGCTCAGGATTGAAAACAAGATTTACACCTTCGGGAATGAAGAACGGAGTTTGTCCATCTGAATAAAGTATGTATTCTTTGAATGGTTCTGTTTCGTAAGCATAATATCCGTAATCTTTATACGCCTGGTAAAAGAAAGGATAATAAGTTTTAATATCC
>DATHSU010000436.1:0-11373 GCA_035463895.1 Ignavibacteriaceae bacterium
ACACTCGTTGTTGACATGCCGAATCCGGCAGAAAAAATTGTTGCAGAGAAACCACTTCGTTCATATAAACTGGAAGTTACTGAATTAAAAGAAAGACCAGGTTTCTTCCAGATCAGCGCTGAATTCAGACCGCACGTGGCAATAACAGGTATGGATGTTAACTTAAGATTAACTGCTTACCATTCAGGTGAAGAAGCTTAGTGATCAATAAAAATAACAACTAACTAATCTATCAACAAATTACCCAGGAGGTAAAAAATGGCTGTAAAAGGCGAAATATTGTTCAAGGATGCTGAGGGAAACGATCTCGAAGGTCCACGTCCAAATGGTTCCAGTACGGTTCTGGAATTTAGTCAATCGATTAAATTACCATTTGAAAGATCCACAGGTCAGGTTACCGGCAGCAGAACTTACGAACCATTTATGGTTCTAAAGGAAATAGATAAACTAACTCCTTTCATGTTTCAGTACTGTGCGCAAGGTCAGGTATTTAAATCTGTAGTTATTTCCTTATATGAAATTGCAGAAGCTACAGGAAAGGAAACCGTATACTTTAAGTATACAATGACTAATGCCAGATTGGTAGCGGTTGAGAACTTCATGCCGCCCTCTTACGATAATCCAAAGCTAAATGTAGCCCATCTGGAAAAAATATATCTTGTTGCAGAAACAGCAGAATGGGAACATGTTAAAGCAAGTACTATGTTCGAGGATTCTGGTTTCTTCTCATTCAGGGTTGTATAATTATTTTTAGTACTCAGCTTTCCTTCGGGGTGAATTGTTTTTTATCAAACTTTACAAAGTTTAAATTAATAATCCACCCCCTTTTTAATTCTCAAATTTTTCTTAACTGTTTTATTGAAAAACCTAAGTCTTTATAACGAACTATTAGGCCAATTTGTATCTGAAGTTGTTAATCCGGATGAGATTGGTCCGCAACAATTTGACAGGCTTACTGAAGACCAAAAGTTGAGTCTCAGCATTGTTGAAAATCTTCGAATGATCCTTACCACGCGACGAGGATCTGTTCAACATCTTCCGGATTTTGGCGTATCGGATATCCTTCAGATTTATATCCGTTCTGAAAATCCAATAGAATCTTTAAAACAGGAACTTAAACAAGTAATACTAAAATATGAACCGCGAATAAAAGAAGTAATAATGGAAACATCCGAGTTCGATCAAAAAACTTTAAGAGCTTCGTTAAAAATTATCGTTAAGGTAAAAGACAGTCCAAATACAGAGATTCTATTAACTGAGTTTTCAACAACTGGCTGGACTAAAGTAGTTTTAGATAAGGATTCTCAATGAGCACAGATAAATACTTCGAAAGAGAATACAATTTTCTTCAAACGGCAGGAGAAGAGTTCAGTAAAAAGCATCCTACGCTCGGTTCACGACTTCATATGTCTGAAAGGGAACGTAAAGACCCCTTTGTTGAAAGGTTGTATGAAGGTTTTGCTTTTCTTGCCGGAAGAATTCACGAACGACTTGATGATGAATTTCCGGAGATAGCCGGCGGTATTCTTGAAATACTTTTTCCAAATCTTCTTAAAACATTTCCTTCCTGTTCAATTCTTCAGGTTAATATTAAATCAGGAGCTCTTACAGAGCCAGTGCTCATTAAGAAAAGTAGTGAAATTCAAACTCAATCAGGCAGGTATAAAGTTAAATATAAAGTTCAGTCCGGTTCCGGGAGCGGTGCCAGATTGACTGAAAAAGAAGAACCAACTGAATTTATTTTCAGAACAACACAGGATGTTTCAGTAAGACCAATTAAACTGACAGACGTAATTACTGAAGAAACTGCTTACGCTAAAACCGCACTTACACTTAAACTTCAACTTGATAGAAATGTTGATTATAATAGCTTGAAGATGGATTCATTTCGTCTTTATCTATATGGTTCAGCATCTGTTAAATATAACCTTCATCTCTTTCTGACTAATTATTTATCTTCAGTTTTTGTAAGAGAAGTAGTTAATGATAAATCTCCTTTTAGAAAAATTGAAGATTTTAAAGTATCTGTCCCTGAACTTTCTACAGATATTGAATACAGAGGCGATGATTATTCTTTGCTTCCCTACTCAAAACAATCCTTCAGCGGATTCAGACTGCTTCAGGAATATTTTGCTTTCCCGGAAAAGTTCTTTTTTATAGATATACATGGTCTTAATAAGTTTCAGGCAAACGGTGAATCATCTCAAATAGAAATTAAATTAGAGTTTGATAGAAAAATGCCCCGTGAAAAGCTGCCGGAAAAGCATAACATCATGCTTAACTGTACACCAATTGTAAATTTATTCTCAAGATCTACTGAAGAAGTGCCGGTAAATCAGAGAATGCCAGAGTATTATATCGTTCCTGATCTTTACAGAAGAAAGAGCAGAGAGGTTTATTCCGTTGATAAAGTAAGTGGAATAAGTGAAAACAGAGTTGAGCAGTATAAGTATATACCAATCACTGCTCACGATATTCTTGATACAAGTAATCCCGAGTACAATTTTAAAAGATTTTTTTCTGTTTTTCGCAGAACCTTGCAAAGCGATATGGCAGAAACTTTCATCAGGTTATTTGGTCCAAGTATGGAAGAAGAATTATTTCCCAAAGAAACTCTTAGCATAGAGGCAACTTTGTCGAACGGCTTTTTACCATCTGCCTATCTTGAAGTTGGTTCAATAAAAGAGCCGCTTGATTTTCCGCCCGGTGTAGAAGCATCAAACATTGCCGTACCAACAGAAGTGCTGGATTGTCCGGAAAAACAAAACTATCTATGGTCGCTTATTGCCCACCTGTCAGTAAGTTTTTCAACTCTGGCATATGCAAATACATTTAAGAGTATACTTAATCTTTATAATTGGGCAAAAGCTCACAATCATCCTAATAAGAAAAGAATTGATAGCATAAAGAAAATTCACAAACCAAAACTGATTACGAAGGTAATGAATCAAAGTCTTATTAGAGGAATTGAATTCCACATAGAAGTTGATTCAAAAGAATTTGAAAACGGCGAAGGTGAAATTAATTTATTCGGTATGGTGCTGAATAAATTTCTCTCACATTATGTAACACTTAACTCTTATGTCTTTTTAAAAATAACTGAATCAGGAACAAGCAAAAGCTACACATGGAATCCGTCAATCGGCGAAATACTTCCGATATAGTTGAGGACATTGTTAAACGCGGACCCGAATACCATGTTTGGCAGGCGGTCTGGTTAAGCGAAATCATTACTAAAAAAGATAATCCTAAAAGAAAGGATTACCTTTTTGATCAACTTGGATTAAAATTCAGACCTCATCAATATTATGTTTATCCGCCACGTGATATCAGATCTGTGGAATATGAAGAAGGAGAAATTAAATTCGTCCTGAATTTTCTTGGATTGTACGGAATAAATTCACCTCTTCCGCGCTGTTATCATGAACAGATTGCCTTCCAGGAAAAAATCCTCGGTGAAGGCAACATTCCGCTGCAGAATTTCCTTGACATTTTTAATAACAGATTCTACTGGCTTTACTATCAGTCCTGGAAGAAGTACAGATTTTATCTGCACCTGAACGGAGATCCAAATAATAAAATATCGGAACGAATAAATTCATTTATAGGAAGAGGCATTTTTGCAAAACCAGCTTCTTCAGCAATTTCCGATTTTACTTTATTAAAATATGCAGGTGTATTCAGCCAACGTGTCAGAAGCAAGGAAGGTTTAAGAGTTCTTCTTTCACATTTGTTTCCTGACTTTCATATAAGGATAAAAGAGTTTGTCCCTCACTGGGTTGATCTTGTTGATGTCCCTCATCTCGGCAGTAATCAATTCAGCCTCGGTAATAACAGCTTTATTGGCGAGTCAACAGTCGATTATATGAGCAGGATATGCATTGAGATAGGGCCTGTTTCATTTGAAGAATATCTAAATTTTTTGCCTGGTTCGGTAAATGCAACTAAGTTGAATGAGCTAATGAAACTTTATCTTAATGATGGATTAGAATATGATGTAAACTTTAAAATTAAAGCAGATACAATTGAATCCGTTTCATGGAATAATGACAAGTTAAAATTAGGTGCAACTTTCTGGCTTGGTAAACCATCAGTAGAAGAGTTTAATGTCTACATCCACAACGAAGAATATACTGCGGTTAATTAATTCCATTCGTTAGAGATATTTAATAAGCTGCACCAATAAAATCAATTATTAATTATAACCTATTCAGGAGAAATAAATGCAAAGTAAAGATTTGAAATCATTACTTTTAAAGTTAAATAACTACCTGGTGCGTAATCTTGATACAGCAACAGGACTGGGCATTAACCGGGGACATTATGAAATTACTATCGAACACTTGCTGAACGCGTTGATAGAGGACGGTCAGGGAGATGTTCCACTAATATTAAAGCATTATGCAATTGATTCCGGCGATGTTCAGGCAAAATGTCTCCGAAGTCTTGATGGCATGGATACAGGTAACTCTGGTAAACCAAAATTATCACCGCTGCTGACCGAGCTGCTGCAACAAGCCTGGATTACAAGCTCTGTGCATCATCATGAAACCAAGATCAGATCAGGAGCATTATTTGAAGTGTTCATCGCCTCTGAACAGGTAATCAGTACCAGGCTTATGGATGTTCTATCTCCTATTAAGCAGGAGGAGCTGCGTACAGAATTTTACAATATTGTAAGAGGCTCTGTTGAAGATGCTTCCGTTTCTTCCGAAATGATTTCGCAAGAAGAAGCACGTGAAATTCCGGCAGACGGAACAGTCTTAGATTTATATACTACTAATCTTGTTGCACAGGCAAAAGACGGAAAGCTCGATCCTATTCTTGGAAGGGATGAAGAAATTATTCAGGTAATAGAAGTTTTGTGTAGAAGAAAAAAATCAAATCCGATTCTACTCGGTGAACCCGGCGTTGGAAAAACTGCACTTGTTGAAGGTCTCGCAATCAAAATAGCTGCAGATGAAGTCCCTGACATATTAAAAAACAACCAGATCTATTCTCTTGATATGGGATCGCTTCAAGCTGGAACTAAAATGCGCGGTGAGTTTGAGAAAAGATTAAAAGCAATTATTAATGAGGTCGCTAACTCTCCATTACCCGCTATCTTATTTATAGATGAAGCTCATACTTTAATTGGAGCAGGAGCGTCTGCCGGAGGCGGAGATGCAGCAAATCTTTTAAAGCCTGCTCTTGCAAGAGGATCTTTCAGAGCGATTGCAGCAACCACCTATCTTGAATACAATAAATATTTTGCCAAAGATGCCGCACTTGAAAGAAGATTCCAGCCTATTCACGTTGGTGAACCGGATGATGAAAAGGCAAAAGTTATGTTGAGAGGTATTAAAACAAAATACGAAGGTTATCATGGAATCCATATTACTGATGAAGCCATTGATGCAGCAGTAAAACTTTCGCGAAGATATATTGCAGGAAGACAGCTTCCTGACAAAGCAGTTGACCTCCTTGATACTGCGGCTACTCGTGTGAAGATGTCTTTAACAAGTAAACCTCCAAAACTTGAATTGCTCATTAGTCAGTTTAACTCCATCACCATGGCAATCAATACTCAGCAAAAAGATTCGGATATGGATATTATAATCGATCAGAAAATGTTTGGTGACTTGAAGGAAAGTAAAGAAAAACTCGAAACCGAAATTAAATTGAGTGAAGAGAACTGGAAAAAAGAAAGTGAATTAATACGTAACCTGATGGATTTAAGAATGAAGAAATCTACAGTGAAAGGTGATGTTAAGGATAAGGAAATTGGTGCAATAGTAAAAGAAATAACAGAAGTGAAAAAAGAACTTACAGAACTCCAATCAGAACATCCTCAGGTATTTGCAGAAGTAACCAAGAATACCGTTGCTGAAGTAATTGAAGCATGGACAGGAATTAAAGTCGGCAACATGACGCGTGATGATATGACAACTCTACTTCATCTTGAAGATGATTTAAAGAAAAGAGTAATAGGACAGGATCACGCCATCAAACAAATAGCAGATGTTATCAGAGGGGCAAAAGTTGGAATTAAAAAAGAAGAAGGACCTAACGGTGTATTTCTTCTTGTTGGACCAAGCGGTGTGGGCAAAACTGAATTAGCGCGTGCTGTTGCTGAAGTATTATTCGGTGATGAGAGATTTATGGTTACACTTAATATGACTGAATACCAGAGTGAACATAATACTTCAAGATTAATTGGCGCTGATCCCGGTTTAGTTGGTTATGGCGAAGGCGGTGCATTAAGTGAACCTGTGCGAAGAAGACCATACTGCGTTGTTCTGCTTGATGAAATTGAAAAAGCTAATACCGCTGTTATGGATTTGTTCATGCAAATATTCGACCGCGGTATGCTTCAGGATGCTGACAGAAGAAATATTGATTTTACAAATACCACTATCTTTATGACTTCCAATCTGGCTTCAGAAATTCTGTTTGAAAAATATAATGAAGGAGTTACAGATCCGGATGAACTTCTTGAAATATTGAGGCCATATATGAATCAGTATTTCCGTCCTGAATTTTTAGGAAGACTTAAGCCGATAGTATTCCTGCCGTTAAGTAAAGAAACTATGAAACCAATAGTCGAAATAAAACTTGGCAAAATTCGAAAGAGATTATTACAAAACCAGAATCTTGTTGTTGAATTTAATAAAGCAATAATTGATGATATAGTTGATAACTGTACCCGTGCCGAAACAGGCGCAAGAAATATTGATGCAATAATTGACAGAAAACTTGCACCGGAAATTTCATCACAGTTATTAGGATTTATGGCCGAAGGAAAGAGCCCTTCAAAGGTTACAGTTACAAAGGCAAAAGACGGTTCCTTTAAATACAAATTTGTATAAAGGAAATCCAATAAAAGTTTGAATGGAATTTAAAACTAAATTTTGATTGAGAGGCTTTATATGGCTGAACATAAGTTTAATGAACCATATTATAAAATGCATTTTGCAGATGTGGAGGATGGGACAGTAGGGGTTGTTGCATTCGAAGGTGAGGAGGAAATATCCGGTTTATTCGAATTCAGAATTGTTCTTGCCTCTTATGAGAAGAAGCTTGATTCTTCTAAGATACTTAACAAGTCTGCATCATTCACAATGATAAGGTCTGATAACACTGAAAGAGTAATTCACGGAATAATATCTCAATTTAATCAGTTTGGTCAAACTAAAGATGAAGTTTTTTATAAAGTAGTTTTAGTTCCCCGATTATGGAAAACCAGGCTCAATTTTCAAAATGAGGTTTATCAGAATATTGAGATAAATGATCTGATCAAAACAGTTCTTGAAAAGAACGGAATAACCAGCCAGGATTTTAAAATTGACCTGAAAAATAAATATCCTAAAAGTGAATTTATCGTTCAGTACAGGGAAACAGATTTTGATTTTCTTAATCGCCGTCTTGAACATTTTGGTATTTATTATTATTTCGATCACAGCAGTGACAAAGATGTGGTTTGTTATACTGATGATAATACCAAACTACCGGACTTGAATATTTCTGATCCAGTTGGTTATAATGAAAATCAGGATCCCTTTGGCGATGTGGAATCAATACTTGATCTTACTTCAAATGAAAAAGTTGTAACAGGAACAGTTCAGTTAAAAGATTATAACTATCTCTTCCCGGAAAAGCAGTTAATGGCTCAGAGTAGAATTAATTCAGATTTGCCGGGAACTTACTATGACTATGGTGATAATTTTGAAAATGAGAAGGATGCTGAGTTTCTTGCGAAATTAAGAAACCAGGAATTCATCGCCCAAAGTAAAATATATATTGGTAAAACTAATTGCAGACTTTTCAGTGCAGGCTACCGGTTCAAGCTTGAAAAACATTATCGTGACGATTGGAATAGTGAGTATATAATCACAAAAGTTTTTTCGTCTGGTTCTCAGAAAGGACAGTTTGCTGTACCGCAAAAATTACAGTCAACCGAAATGCTGTTTGACTGCAGGTTTGATGCAATACCTTTCGAAATAGATTTTCGTCCATTAAGAAAAACTGCAATTCCCAAAATTTCAGGAATCATGAGTGCTAAACTCGAATCCGGCGCTAGTGATGAATATGCTTTTCTTGATGATCACGGAAGATATAGAGCGAAGATGCTGTTTGACATAAGTGATAAATCAAACGGAGAAGCATCACTGCCAATAAGATTAACACAAAACTATTCTGGTCCCGGTTACGGCGTTCATTTCCCGAATCATAAGGATACTGAATTACTCTGGGCTTGTGTGGATGGTAATGTTGATAGACCTATTGCACTGGGGACTATTCCAAATCCTTCTCAGGCAACGCCGGTCTCAGCTAAGAACAAATCCCAGAACATAATCAGAACTGCTTCAGGAAATGAATTTATTCTTGATGATAAATCAAATGAAACACAAATCATACTTAAATCTTCTGACTCTCATAAATTTACTTTGGATGATAAAGATGACAAGATCGAGCTGATATCAAAAGATAAACATAAAGTAACGATGGATGATAAAAATCAGAATATTGAAGTGACCAGCAAAGAAGGTCATAAAATTCTGATGGATGATAAGAACACAAAAATTGAAGTTGTTAGCAAAGAAGGTCATTACATAATTATTAATGACAAGGGTGGCGAAGAAAAAATTCAGATATCGGATAAGCCCGGTAATAACACTATTATCATTGATATTGCAAAACAGAAAATTGTTATTGAAACAAAGGACGGAAACATAGATATACTTGCTAAGGGAGATATAAATATAAAATCAAAAAATCTATCAATGGAAATTGAAGAAGATTTTAAGATAAAATCCGGTAATATGAAAACTGAAACCAAACAGGATTTTGAAGTTAAATCTGCCAACATTAAACAGGAAGCTAAAAGTGATCTAAAACAAAAAGGTATGAAAGTAACTACAGAAGCATCAACAGATTTAAAGTTAAAAGGTCTTAACTCAACCCTTGAAGGCGGGGTAAAAACGGATGTTAAAGGCGCAATGACAACTGTTGAAGCGTCCGGAATCAACACTATAAAAGGTGGTCTGGTAAAAATTAATTGATAATCAAAAGAAAAATATTAAATGAGTTTAGCTGCAAGAATAGGTGATAGTTGTACTCACGGCGGAGTGATCATGGTCGGTTGTCCGACTGTTTTAATAGGAAATATGCCCGCAGCCAGGGTCGGCGATATGCACGTTTGTCCAATGGTTACGGGCGTAGTTCCGCATGTTGGTGGTCCAATTTTACCACCAGGCAGCCCAACAGTGTTGATTGGGGGTATGCCTGCAGCAAGAGTTGGCGATATGGCTACTTGTGTCGGACCCCCTGATGCAATAATTGTTGGGTGCCCAACTGTAATGATTGGTACTGCTGGCAGCGGAAGTGGAAGCGGCGGCGGTGCCGGTTCAAGCGGTGCTGCTTCAGCTAATGCAAGTGCTAAGAATGCATTAAGTGATAATGTAGAAGCTACAACCAAAGAAGAGCATTGGATTGAGTTTGAGTTTAAGGATAAAGCCGGCAATACAATAACCGGTGTTCCTTACAAACTAACAGATACAGAAAGTAAGGATTCAGAAAGTGTAATAAAGTCTGATGGAAGGATTGCAAGGGATGCACTTTCCGAAGGTGAAGCAAAGGTGATATTACGAAATATTATTAGTCCTGCCTGGTCTAAAGAAACAGCCAAGGTTGGAGATAAAGTGAAGTTAACCGTTAAGTCAATGGGACTTGAGGATGGTGAAAAAGTAGAATTTATAGTTTTTGTAAAAGATGCTAATTATCAGGATCATATTCTTGAGAGACTTGAAACAACAATCAAAAGTGATAAAGCAGAAGTTGAGTGGGAACTTAAACTCGATGAAAAGTTTACAAATATTATTGAATACAAAGAAAATATTGGCAGATACTCACAGCCATATTTTTATTTTGAAGCTTATTGTTCAGACCTCCATTGCAAATCTCCCCTTTTGTATTATGAGGACTGGATTGAATTAGAATTCAAAGATGAAGATGGAAATCCACTCGCAAATAAAAAGTATAAAATAGTTTTACCAAGCGGGGAAATCAAAGAGGGAAAATTGGATGGAAGCGGTAAAACTAAAATAGAAAAAATCCCTCCTGGAAATATTGACATTTCTCTAGTACCCTGATATAGAAAATGAAAGATGGAAGCACGGTAGTTGAAGTAATTTTTAAAAAGATTTTCGGCAAAGGTAAATCGTCAGCTATTACCAACCGGAAAAATGAGGTCATCCTCAAAATTGTGAAAATGCATATCCTTGAAATGGAAGATGTGTTGTTCCACCTTAACAGCTGCGTGGTCATGCCAGAGAATCCGCAAGGTAAAAGCTCATCTGACGGAAATATGGAATCAGACGATGAAACTCTTGACATTACAGGGATTAAAGCATTAGCTATCGTGTTCAAGCAATTTGAATTTGATCCATCCAAGAGGATGATCATCGCAGGCCATACAGACACATCAGGTACAGATGAATTTAACTTTAAGCTTTCAGATGAAAGAGCAAAAAATATTCTTTATTTACTCATTGGCGAAAAAACAGAGTGGGCAAAACTTTCTTACGGTAGACATAAGGTTGAAGATTATCAGCAGATAATGAAATACTTTGAGAAAAAACTCTCCTGCGAATGTGATCCTGGCGACATCGATGATAAATGGGGTGATAACACCCGCGCAGCCACAAAAAATTTCTTTATTAAAGTTCTTCCTGGTAAATCAGTTTCAATGCTAACAAAAGTGGAGAATGATCAGAAGAAACGATGGCCTGTTGAAGCCTGGGAAGCAGTATATGATCTTTACAGTAAGGAAATGGCAGATGTATTGGAAGTTTCTGAAAGTGAGTTAAATACCAGAAGAACAACAGATATAAAATTTGTAGATGATAAAAAACAGTTCGTTGGCTGCGGGGAATCCTTTCCAATCGAAAGTAAAGAAAAGAATAATTACAGGTCACAGAAAAACCGAAGAGTTGAAATTCTGTTTTTCGATAAGGATGAAACTCCGGAAATAAACTGTCCCGCACAAATTAAAAAAGCACACACAGAGGAGGAGTGTCCTCTCTGGAAGAAATTCTATTTTGTTCCATTATACATTGACCCTAAAGATCTTAAATCTGTAGTATATCACCTCCAATTCGTCTATTACGATAAAGTTAAAAGAAAGCAGCTGCCGGTTCCAAAAGGTTTATTTATAAGTGTATATGAAGATGGAAACAAAAAAATACAAACAGAAACACTTTATAAAGACGGCGTTTACTATGTTAAAGTGCAGTTTAAAAAGACAATTAAAGATCCCGCAAGAACAAAATTATATTTTGAATTTAACGGAACCGACAGATGGATATACACGAAGGATGATAAATCAGATCCGAT
>DATHSU010000437.1:0-6197 GCA_035463895.1 Ignavibacteriaceae bacterium
GATTTGGCAATTTCAACTGTTTTATCAGTACTTTCGGAATCAACCAAAATAATTTCATCAGCCCATTTAACGCTTTCCAGGCATTCACGAATATTTTCCTCTTCATTGCCTGTAATTATTGTTACCGAGATTTTATTTTTATTTTTCATAAGAGTAATATTGAAATTATTAACTGAATAAATTTACAAAATATTGATTAAAGAATTGGATAAACGTAAAAGGATAGCAATAGTCACATCAGGTCACTCACCTTATGATGACAGGATATTTTGGAAGTTCGGCATTACCCTATCTGATAACTATGATATCTGTATTATAACTTCTACTGAGAATATAAATTCATCTTTCAATAATATTTCATTGAAGGGTTTCAACGATTATCTTAATATTAAAGATAAAATTGACAAATTTTTAGAGTTATTGAAGAATTTCAATCCTGATTTAATAATTTGTGAAGAACCAGTAACGGTTTTTGCGGCAATAAAATTTAAAATCATTAAAGAAAATGTAAAAATTATTTTAGATGTTACTGAATGGTATCCTGAGAATATTGCGCATAAACAACGGTTCTTAAAAGCTATTTTCATATATATAACTTTATACTCGATGAACATAGTGATATCTAACTTTGTAGATTGGATAATAATTGGGGAAACTTCAAAAAGAAAAAGATATGATTTAATTGCACCTTTCAAGCCTAAATCAATAATTGGATACTATCCGGTAATGAAATATTTCAATTACCATCTACCAAAATTTTCAGGTAAGAGCATTGTTCTTTGTTATGCTGGTGTTATAACATTTCAACGTGGCATAATTAATCTTTTAAGGGTTGCTAACATTCTAGCAGATAAAAGACCAAAAATAGAAGTTCAATTACTTATCATAGGCAAGTTTAGTTATAAAGATGAAGAAATTGAATTTAAGCGATTAACTGATGAACAAAATAAAGTCAAAGTTTCCTTTAAAGGTTGGAATACATATGATGAGTTTTCCGAAAATCTTAAAGATGCGGATATTTGTTTTGATCTGAGAGAAAGAAATTTCATTTACCGCAATTCGTTACCTATTAAGATTTTTGAATATATGGCTTGTGGAAAACCATTCATATACTCTGATATTATTCCTATAAGAAAGGAATTGGGAAATATTGAATGTGGATTTTTGGTAAATCCAAATGATCTGAATGAAGTTGTAAATAGAATTGAAGATTATATTGATAATAAATCATTACTAATAAATCACTCAAAAAATGGCCGGTTGAAAATAGAGAATGGAAAGAATTGGGAAAATGAATCAGTAAAACTATTAAACCTGATTGAAATCCTTCTCAAATAATCCCATATTTTTTATAAAGCTCTTTTAATTTATTATCAACTGATTGGAAACCGTGATACTGATTAACCCACTTTTTCCCCTGTTCACCTTTTTCATCTCGAAGCTGTTTACTCTCAATCAATTCATTAAGTTTTTTATATAAATGATCAGCATCATTAGCAACTACAAAAGGATTTTCAGGAAGCCAAATTGCATAATCGTCAGTCATATTAGTAATTGTTGGAATACCCATTGCCAAGGTTTCAAGTCCTGCTTTTCCATATCCGGTTCCGCCCATCGTACCTCCAACCTGATCAATACAAATATCTGAAACCGCTTTTATCTCTAACACTTTCTGCCGCGGAAGATTTTCCAGCAACAGAAATTCTATTTTCTTTTCTTTTTTTATTTTTTCGATAACAGAAATAATTAAATCAGTACCTTTGAATTTCCTATTTGTAGGTGAATGAACGATTTTGATTATTCCATCATCAATAACTTTTCTCTCCGGCAGTTCTGAAGGATCGTATGGATAAAATATGTACTCAAGATCAGGTTTTAATTTAAGATGATCATACTCTGATGTTATATTCAAGTCAGATATGTCATTCATTTCTTTTATCAGACCACGCGT
The DNA here is from genome assembly GCA_035463895.1 of Ignavibacteriaceae bacterium. Classification (GTDB taxonomy): domain Bacteria; phylum Bacteroidota; class Ignavibacteria; order Ignavibacteriales; family Ignavibacteriaceae; genus JAGXRK01. Next base: position 1,952 of record DATHSU010000437.1, read on the forward strand.
TCGCAGATCACTGCCGTAATAAACGCATACTATTTTCTTGCCCTGCCTGTTCCATTCTATCGCCTGAGTTGAATTTCTGAAAAAATCCAAACCGCCATCATAGTGTAAAATATCAAAATTATTCAACTCATATTTTTCAATTGCTTCATAAACAGACTTACGACGAAGGAAATCAGTTATCTTAAAGTAGAATTTTTCAAAAGGATTTTTTGGAGTGAAGAAATGAAGTTTATCAGCAAATTGTGATTCCGTTATTTCTACTTTTTTCTTTCGCCATCTTTTGGCCAAATCAGATTTTGGCAGTCGTAAATTCAAACAAATGTCTTCGGGAAAGTCTTTGTCGTTTTTGTGAAGTGTGATTATTCTTGAATGATCTCCAGAAGAGTTGTGCATCTGGAAAAAACTGTAGGGAACGCCAGCAAAATTAACAGGAGCTATGTGAAGGATTTTTAACATCAAATATCTTTAACAAAAGTATCCCTGAATATTCCCCTGGCACCAAAATTTTCTTTAAATCTTCCCAGACCCCAGTTCGGTTCCATTATTACTGTGAAAATTCCAAAATCAAGAAACTTATATCCTTCCGTCTGATAGCGTTTCATTATTTCATAGAATAGTAAATTAACCGGTCGATATTCCTGATAAGCTTCATCGTGACTAATATAAAAAGCCAATACAACATTTCTATTTACAGAAAAATTACAGACTCCGGCTATTAGCTCATCTTTTAGAAACGCACCCCATAACCTGATTTCATCTGAAAACATATTCTTTAGTTTTTTAAGTTCATCCAGTGTGTGAGCAGGGTTAACACCATGTCTTAACTTTAAATTCTTTTTCAGGATTTCATAATATTCATCGAACCGATCAGTTTCAACAATTTCAACACCTTTCTTCAATGCTTTCTTCGTTGCAGTTCTTGCTTCGGCGCGATACGTGTTTAATAACTCATTCGGATTAAAATCTAATTGAACAATACTTGACACTTCCCTTTTTAGATATGTGAATCCATTTCGAACTAAAGCAAAGTCAATATAGTTTGAGTACTTTGTCTGATAAATGATTGGCGCTAACGTTAATTGAATTTTGTCTGCCTTCTTTTCTTTGGCATATTCCATCAGGTATTCAACAAGATCGTGAGCCTCACGAAAATTCAGATCAGAAGGATAAACAAAGCTTCCGTATGAAGCTCCGGGATGTGAGGCAAGAATTTTCTTTCCATCTCTTTCAATAATTGCGGCAGTAAACACTGAAAAGAGTTTTCCATTCTTCCTGGCAAAGAATGAAGCATCATTAAATTTATTTTTATGGTGATAGCTCAGAAATGATCGTTTGTTAAACATTGTGCCATTATCTGATCCGCCTACAAAACTATCCCATTCTTCGGGTGATAGATTCTTACCATCATATTGGATAAATTCAAGCATAAGAATTCACAGTTAGTGAAAAGTTTGTGTAATTAATTATTGAAAAATAACATTTACAAAACTCAATCGGAAAGAATTGATTATCAGAACTTAAATTGTAAGGAAAATAGATTTGCACTTCCCAATCCCAATTGGAATGGCAAAAATGCATAATCGAATTTTAGATTACCCCAGGAAACTCCGATACCTGCAGTAAAATCTCTTGATTCGTATCCAGTTTGATACCCGCCTCTTAGTGCTATAAGGTTATCATAAAATACTTCAACACCAACATTAATATGATTTGCATCATCATCTAAATATTTATGAAACTCTGCCGCAGTTGTAAAGTTGAACTTTGTATCACTCAAATTAAAAGTATAAGCAGGTCCGATTCTTATTTCTGAAGGAAGTTTAGTTTTTTCTAATCTTAACTCACTCATTGATCCGATGTTGCGAATCGCAGCACCAAGTGATAAACCTTCATACGGCAGAAAATAATTCAGACCAATATCAAATCCATATCCGTTAGCTTCATCAGAGAGCATGCCTTCATATAAATATTTAAATGTACCGCCAATGGAAAGATATTCGCTTAAGTTAAACCCGGTTGATAAACTTCCGTAAAAGTAATTTGCATCGAATTTTGTATCCGGTTCTCCGGGGCGTGTTCTCACTTCAATATCACTTATTGTTGTAACATTAAAACCTAATGCAAATTGTAATCCGAATACCTTCGACCTTATCCCGACAACTTCACTCCTTACATCCTGTATCCATTCATTATGCATAAAAAATATTTCTGAACCTTGCTGCATTGAAAGTTTAGAGGGATTGTAGAATAAAGCAGTAATATCATTGGAAGAGGCAGTTCCGGCATCGCCCATTGCAATATTACGGGCACCGTATCCGAATTTAAGAAAGCTAAGACCGGTGCTACCAGCTGATTGTGCGTAAAGTGATAAAGAGGATAGAACTAAAACAATAATTATTTTGAACATATTCAGTATTTATTTGTTGACAATTTATTAAACTTTGAGATCATAAAAAGTTTATTCACTTTAACTTTTTATTTTTTACTTTAAAAATTAACACTCACTCCAACAATATGCCTGTCTGCAGATGAATATTGTTCAATTTGAAAAGCATAATCAACACCAATGATAATACCATCAAATTGCTTAAAGTATGAAAAACCTGCTGATGGTTTTACTGGCCAATCCTGGTTACTAAGATTCCATTGATCAAGTCCGGCACGCAGATAGAACTCTTCAAAGACATTATATTCAAAACCGAACCTGACAATATTTGTACCTGCGTTACTATTTTCAAATTCAATCCCTGTAATCAGTCCAATATCTTTTTTATTATAACTAACACCAATTTTTTTCAGAACAGGAAAAATATCTGTTGTGGTAATGCCATCTCTATCGTAAACCGGAGCGGTATCCCAACTGTATTTACTGTTTAAATCAGAAATCATCAGCGCAATGTTAATTTCATCATCTACCTTGTAAAGAGCTCCGATATCCAGCCCTATTCCAGTTGATGTAATTTCTTCATATAATTTGTAATAATACATTTTAGCTGAAATGCCAATGGAAAGATTATCAGAGAATCTATTTGCAACACTTAAAAAGAACTGATTTTCAGAAGTTGAAAGCTCTTTGGTTTTAAGACCGTTATTATCTCTTCCATCAATTTTTCCGATACCGGAATTGATAATCCCGATACTAACTCCTGCAGTAGAAGTAGGTTTCGGGTCAACCAATGATGAGTCTTTTTTAGAATAGAAGTCAAATTTTCTTGTAAAGTTCAAGAAATTTAATGATCTATCGAAAGATAAAAATGAATATGAAGTCTGGAATGAATTATTTTGCTGATAAACCGTAATGGCTGGGTTATAATAAGAAACAAGATTTCCATCGGTAATTGCAATCATTGCATTACCCATACCAATGCCACGTGCACCGAATCCCATTCTGCTAAACGCACCGGGTTTACCTGCTAAATCACTCAAGGCTGGTTGAGCTGCAGCAACGGTAATAAGTAATAAGAAAAAAGCTATTAAATATTTTTTCAAAAATTCCTCTTACTAGGTTCAAGTTCAAGACTACCGGTCAAAGCTATTTTAAATTCGAGTTCTAACAAGCCTAAATTAGGATTAGTTGAATGCATAATTCAATCATTTAACTCTGCATGGATGATTTATTAAATGAATGATTGATATTGAATTATTGGAGAACTATTACTTTCCCAAAAACGGGCTCTTTGCCTTCAACTTCAACACGATAAATATAAACTCCATTCGGGACATAATTTCCATTTGCATCCCGGCCATCCCAGTAATCCGGTGCACTTTCAATATTCTTATTTCGTTGAGTATTTTGAATTACAGTTGAAACATAATTGAATGCAAAATCATATACACGGATAGTAACATTAGCATCTTTATCACCGGTACTATATTTGATCTTTAACTGATCCTGCCTCGGAGAAAAAGGATTGGGATAACAATAAGTATCATCCTCAGATGCAAGCGGAGCAGATGCAATGAATACTTTCCAGGTGCCTTGCCAGAAACCTGTTTCCCTGAGTCTGACCAAACCATCATCCGAGCCAAGCCAAACGTCTGCAGCTTGCGACGCAGCACTGAAAAAAACATTTGTGTTCAGAGTAATATCTGAAACCTGATCGAAAATAATACCGGGAGTTATCCAGGTTTTACCGCCATCACGAGTTCTGAAAGCGCCATTTCCGGTTGCAACGATAGTTTGATTTTGTTTAAATCCAAAATTGTGGGGTCTCTCCTCCCGTAATGTTGTTTTCCAGCTTTCTCC
>DATHSU010000438.1:0-8549 GCA_035463895.1 Ignavibacteriaceae bacterium
TTTAATGCATAGTTAAAATAATCCTGATAGTTGTCTCCCGTTTTAAATTTCGTTTCAATTTCTTTTAAGAGATCTTCGAATGAAGAAATATGATAAATGAAGTTAGTTTCATTATCGAATTGATCATTTTGCTTTCGTCCCCATTTATAAGAATAGATTAATCTTTTCTTTAACTCCGTTTCTGTTTTGATTAAACTATTTTTCATAAGGTGGCCTCAAACTTCAGTTTGAAGAAAAAGGCTGTGTATCTCTGTACTTTGATATTATTAAGTATCATAATTTACTCGGGATATTGCGCAAGCTGAAGCTTGCGGCTACCTTGCAGCTGCCAAATCACAAAAGCAAAATTTATATATTATTTTTTTGAAAAAGAAAAATATATTCATGCTTAAATATGTAAAACCCTCCGGCCAGAGCACGGTATCGCCATAGTTCTTTCTGATTCATTTTACCTTTGGTCTCGTCAAAGTTTTTTACAATGGTTGATTTAAGCTTATAACCTTTTTTAATAAGATCATTCATCAGATAAAATCCAAGCGGTATCCATTCACCGGAAGAATATTTATCTCCGATAATCACTGCAAAGTATCTGCCCTTATCCAATACAGAAAGGGCATTACCCGAAACCTTACTGAACATACTTAAAAAGCTTTCAACACTTTCTGCATTTGAAAGATCGTTTTTCTTATCACTGAATTTTATAATATCCCAGTAGGGGGGATGCATAATCACAAACTGTACAGATTTGATTTTATGTTTATTCAATTCCTTCTTAATATCAATTGCAGTGCTGTCACCATTTAATATTGCAGTGTTTACTTTATGCGGATTATTTTCTTTTCCGATATTCTCTCTTGCAATATTTATTACTTCCGGCTGAAGCTCTATTCCAAGTCCGTGCCTTCCAAGTCTTTTACATTCAATTAATGTTGTTCCGCTGCCGAGAAAAGGATCAAGCACCCATTCATTTTTTTTTGTGTACCTGCGTAAAAACTGATTTGGAATCTGTGGAATAAAATTTCCCCAATAGCTGGCATTGTGTGCACCGGATTTATCGCGTTTGTCAAGTATCCATAAACTATCAGTGATTATGTCATTATATTCTTTCCACCTGTTAAGGTTAAGGTCATTCACTTTGCCGGGTTTTATTTCAGACAGACTTTTTATCAATCGGGTTATATAATATTTTGTCCTTTCGAGAGTGCGTGTCTTAAGGATTTGCTCAAACTCTCCGTTCAGAAATGAAAGATTTACTTTTTCAGTATCTCCGTTAATCATTAAAGTAATTTCATTCTTTTTTGATGAATTAACTTCATCCCTGAGCGTAGCGATACTCTTTCTTATACGGTTAATATCATCGTACTGCAGAATATCGTTTAATGTTTGTATCAGATCCTTCATAAGTCAGTTAATTTCTTCTTTAAATTTCTTTTCAATCATTGAGGCAATTTTTTCCCCTATGCTTAATGAAGCAGTTGCTGCAGGTGATGGGGCATTTAATACATGTATCATTCGTTTTGTTTCTGCTATTCTGAAATCATCAACAAGTTTTCCATCAGGCTCAAGCGCCTGCGCCCTTACTCCTGCACCTTCGGGATAAACATCATCATATTGAACTTCGGGAATTAGTTTTTGTAATGATTTAACAAAAAGTTTTTTACTGAACGATCTTCTGAATTCACCTATTCCCATTTTATAATGCTTCATAGCCATCTTCCAGAAACCGGGATAAAATTTCATTTCAAGAATATCTCTGAAAGAAAAATCAGTTTTCATATAGCCTTCGCGTTTGAATGCAAGTACAGCATTCGGACCTGCTTCAACTCCTCCTTTAATCATTCTTGTAAAATGCACACCCAGAAAAGGATATTGCGGATTCGGAACAGGATAAATTAAATTCTTAACTAAATATTCTTTTTCTTTTTTTAGTTTATAATACTCACCACGGAACGGAATAATTTTTAGGTTTGGTTTTAATCCGCACATTTTGGCAACCCTGTCGGATTGAAGACCTGCGCAGTTTACCAGCATTTTTGTTTTAAACTCATCATTATTAGTTAAAATAACAATTTCAGAATTGAATGTCTTAACAAAACTTACTTTTGAATTCGTTCTGATTATCCCGCCTTTATTTATGATCAACTCTGCATATTTGTTTACTACATCTTTATAATCAACAATGCCGGTTTGCGGAACGAACAAACCAGCTATTCCATTGACGTGAGTTTCATAATCCTTTAATTCGTGCTCACTTAATCTTTTTATCCCTATTAGTCCATTTGCTTTTCCTCTTTCTTCAAGAAGATTAAGGGCTGAAATTTCTGACTCTGAAGCAGCAACAACAATTTTTCCGCACCGGTCATACTTTATGTTATGCTGCTCGCAGAATTGATACATCATTTCCCGGCCGGCAGCACAATTCAAAGCTTTTAGTGAGCCGGGTTTATAATAAAGACCGGAATGGATAACTCCGCTGTTATTTCCCGTTTGATGGGTGGCAAGTTCATTTTCCGCTTCAAGAATTAGGATTGAATAATTTTTCTGTTCCAAAAGCTTTAGCGCAGTTGCTGTTCCAACAATTCCACCGCCAATTATTGCTATATCAAATAATTTGTCCATTGAATTACATCGAAAAGAAGAGTGTTAAAATTTTATTATGGACTTGACTTTTAATAATATGTGTTATAACATACAAATGTTATTTTAATTAATTATTCTGTCAACGTGATTATCAAGAATTTGTATCATTTATACCCGTGAATATAACTATTAGTTTTAAAGTGTTAAACAGGAAAACAACAGAAATTACAACAATTTAAGGCAAACAAAATGAATAAGAACCAAAAGATCATTTTAATTGTTGCCTTCAGTATAATAGCAGCAATTTTAATTTACTGGCAGACGCAGGGGGGGGACATACTAACCAAAACCCAGGTTCAGGTTGAAAAGGTTGATGAACTTTTTAACACCACTTATATGGAGTGGGAAGATAAATTTGTGCTTGGGCTGGATTATGCAGGAGCTGCATCTGCGGTAACAGCAGTATTATCAGGAATTTTAATTTTTTTATTCAGAAACAAAAAAAAGGAAAAACAATGAAAAACACATTATCAATCATCGCAGTACTGATCTTTTTCAGTACAACTTTATTTGCCCAGGGCTTTAATGTTAAAGCTTCCGGCGAACAAACTTTTAACTTCGCAGACAGGGGCGGAAGAAACCAGGCAACTTTCTTCAGCACTACTCCGCTTGAAGATATTAACGGTCTTACAAATGATGTAAAAGGTATGGTTACTTTTAATGTTAACGACTTAAAAACATTAAAGGGAAAAATCTCAGTATCAGTTGCTTCAATAAAAACAGGAATTGATTTAAGAGATGAGCATTTAAGAAGTCCAGACTGGCTTAATGCAGCAGCAAATCCTGAAATTACATTCACTATTAAGAATGTCGGTGATGTAAAGGCTGTAGAAGACAACAAAATTGAAGCTAAAGTAACCGGCGATATTACTATTAATGGAGTAACAAAAGAAGTAACATCTGATGCAACCTTAACTTTCTTAGATGAAAGCGAAATGACCAAATCAAGAGCGCCTGGCGATCTGCTTGGTGTTCAGGCAAAGTTTAAAGTAAGACTTTCAGAGTTTGGTGTTAAGAATAAGATAGTAGGACAAAAAGTTGCTGAGGTTGTTGAAGTCGGCGTAAATATGGTTGGCTCCAACGCTAATTAATTTATTCCTTAAGTTATTAAACATAACCCGGTTCTGAATAAGGATCGGGTTTTTTATTATTTTTAGACTTATCACCCTTGACCATTCCCCAATCAATCAATCACTCATCCAATCCCAGGATATTTTTTTTATCTTTGCATATCAAAATTATCAGCAAACCTTATGTCTAAAGTAATTACAATTTTCGGTAGCTCATTTCCAAAAGAAGGTAATGAACAATATACCTTTGCATATAACCTTGGGGCAGCATTGGCAGAAAAAGGTTTTGAAGTATGTTCGGGCGGATTTTACGGGGTAATGGAAGCGGCTTCCAAAGGTGCGCTTGAAAACGGATCGGAGGTTTACGGTGTAACGGTTGATATATGGGGCCCGAGACCAAACCGGTATATAACAAAAGAAATAAGATGTAAGAATATTTTTGAACGTATCGAAAAGCTTATGCAACTTGGCGATGCGTTTGTAATACTTCAGGGCGGAACCGGAACACTTTTAGAACTTGCTGCCGTCTGGGAATATCTTAACAAAGAACTTTCTGAAGGAAAGCCTGTAATTTGCCACTCTCAAATGTGGAAAGAAATTGTTGCGGTAATGGATAAACAAATGGTTTATGAAAACCGTCAGCCAGGTTTGATAAAATGTTTAGATTCTATTGATGAGATAGTTGAGTATCTTACCAAAACCCTGTAACTCTACCCGCTTTAAACAGAACACGCAGAACATATTAAAATGAACAGGGTCATGGTTAATGATATTCCATCGTACTGTCGCCGATAAACTCCCTTAAAACTGAATCACCCGGTATTGCTGATTCATCCTCAACAGGTGTAACAGTTTTAAGAACATTATAAACTCTTGTTGATCTTTCATAAGCATCTGCTTTGAGTGGATTATCTTTATAAAACATTATCCATTCTTCAAAAAGTTTTAACATCCTGTTTGCATAGATCGGAACTTCGTAAGGCATACCGCTGCTGATAACAAAATCCGCTGTGTTTGAATAAGGGATGATATTTCTTAATTCACTTGAACGGACGTAATGCCAGTGCTCTAATGTCTGCTGAGGTTTATATGCTCTGTAAACGGAATCACGAAGCATTCTTCTGATCAATCTTAAATCTGTCCAGCGGATATATCTTCCATCGACACCTTTCATTTGAAGAAGAGGTTCAAGATACAGTTTGAATTTTACATCAACGGAAATATCTTTACTGAAATCGGGATAAAGTCCGTGCAGACTATCGATTAAAAGAAGCTCGTCTTTTTCTAATTTCATCGGAGTAACATCAAGCGTTCTTGTGCCAGTCTTAAAGTCATAATATGGTATTTTAACTTCTTCACCCCTGCTGAGTCTTACAAGATGTTCGTTTATAAGTTCAAGATCGAGAGCCTGCGGAGTTTCAAAATCATAATCACCAAATTCATCTTTTGGATGCAGGTCAAGATCGAAAAAGTAATGATCAACAATAAGCGCTTTAAACTTGAATCCTTTTTTAACAAGCTTTTGTTCAAGCTTCAAAGTTGTGGTGGTTTTACCGGATGAAGAAGGTCCGCTTATCATTACCATTCTTAGTGAATCCAGTCTTTCAATAATTAAGTTAGCTGCAACTTCAACATCGTCTTCATAAAGACATTCGGATTCGTGCACAATGTGAGCAAATTCTCCTTTTGCAATTCGTTCATTAAGATGATTTACCGTATGCAGATTATGAGAAACAGCCCAGTCAAGATTGCGCCATATTTTCTGCCACGGAACATTCTCATTTATTTTAGATGCATATCTGCCTTCTGCTTCTCTTCTTCTTGCGGCCTCTTCACGATAAAGAATAAATTCTTTCGCAACTTTTGCATGTCCGTTTTCAATTAATACCTTTTCAACAATATCCTGAATATCCTCTATCTGAAGTGTGGTTTCCCCGGGAAATTTTATATTCATCATTTCAACAACTTTCTCAGATAATTTCTGAGCAGTTTCCTTATCCCTGCCACCCACTGATACAGCAGCACGGTAAATGGCATTTGCAATTCTCTCCTGGTTGAAAGGAACGATTGCTCCGGTTCTTTTAATTACCTGTTTTATATGAGTCTGCATTTTATCTCCATTTGAAACAATGAAATTTAACTTAGCAAATTTATGAAATAATATCTTTGTATACCTGTTTTATTAAAATAAGCTAAGGAGTGGATAACATTAAAAGTATTGTTTATTTTTCTACAAGTTAAATTATCAGCGAATTGAATTTAGTGAGGATGTTATGAAAATAATTTTTTTACTGCTTGTTCTTTCTTCTGCCCAGTTGTTTGCACAATACACTACCCCAAATACCGGGGTTAACTGGAATCTTGATGATCTGGTTACTAACTCAGGCGGAGTAGTGACAGGAAGCTTTCCAAATTATGCAATCAACCTAAGGGTAATTGTTTCGGTTAATGATCAGGTTAATGTATTGCCAGGCTCAGTTGTCACTTTTACTGCGGCGGCATCGGGATTTGAAGTTAACGGTATTTTTCAAGCAATCGGAACTGCTGCCGATTCAATAGTTTTTACGTCATCAGTACCTGATTCAACCGGATTCTATGAAGGTTTCAGATTTAATGAAAACACATCCGCAAATGTTTCAATGATCAGTTATGCAAAAATCTTTTATGCTGATTATGGATTCAGATGTATAAGCGTCAGCCCGGTATTGACGAATTCTCATCTTTATAAATGCGGGCGAGGTGTTCAGTTAAGCGGATCAAATGCAACTATACAGAATAATGTAATTGAACGATCTTACGAATATGGAATAACAATGACTCTCGGCTCTTCACCCTTGATTGAGAACAACATTTTGAAAAAGAATAACACAAGAGCAACCTCTGCAATGAATCAAATAAGCATAGGACTGCAGGGAAACAACTCACCCGTTATAAAAAATAACATTATTGAGGGCGGTGAAAGTGTTCCAACAGGTGGTATAAGTCTTTGGGTTAGCGGTGCATCGGCTTTTTCCAACGCCATAATTGAAGGCAACGAAATATTTAATAATAGCTTTGGCATGACACTTTTCAGTTCTTCTAATGGAGTTATTAATGCAATTGTACGCGATAATATTGTTTACAACAATAATATCAATCCGAATGCACAGGTTTCAGGAAGCGGGATAAATGTAAATGGAAGTCCTTTTAACCAGCCGGTTATTACACGCAACACTATTTATGGTAACTGGTGGGGGATAACAATTCAAAACGGAACAACGGTGGAGCCGGGTCCGCAGCCGAACATTGGAAATATTGAAAACGCCGATACAACTGATGACGGTCAGAATATTATATTTAATAATGTCCAGGGTACAACTGTTTATGATCTTTACAACAACTGCAAAAATGATATTTATGCTCAGAACAATGATTGGGGTGTGTACGATTCTTTATCAATTGAAAATCATATTTTCCATAAAGCGGATAATCCGGCACACGGACTTGTAATATTTATGCCGTTCTCCGTTCCCATTCCGATTGAACTCACTTCATTTACTGCCGCTGTAGTTGGAAATTCTGTTCAGCTGAATTGGTCAACTGCTTCCGAAATGAATAATATGGGATTCGAAATTGAGAAGTCAAAAGTCAAAAGTCAAAAATCAAGTGAAAGCGGGTGGGAGAAGATTGGTTTTGTTGAAGGAAAAGGAACTACCACAGAAATTCAGAATTATTCATTTAAAGATGATCTCACTCTCACTCACAATCTTAATCGAACTCTTTATTATAGATTGAAGCAAATAGATTTTGATGGAACTGTTAACTATTCCAATACTATTGAAGTTGAGATTGACCTAACTCCAAGCGATTTTATTCTCGAACAAAATTATCCCAATCCTTTTAATCCTGTAACAAAGATTCGTTTTGTCATTCCGAACGAAGTAAGGAATCTTAAAGATTTCTCGTCGCAAACTCCTCGAAATGACAATATTCTTGTAACGCTAAAAGTATTTGATGTATTGGGAAATGAAATTGCAACACTTGTTAATGAATACAAACCTGCAGGCAATTATGAAGTTGAATTCCAGTCCACAGTTGGCAGTCGACAGTTGGCAAGCGGTGTATACTATTACCATTTACGAGCTGGTGAATATTTAGAAACAAAAAAAATGTTGATGCTTAAGTGATAAGTCAATTAAACAGAAATTCCGCATTGCGGGGATTCTAATCCGATAAGTTTTTTAAAATCCTCTCCCCTTAGGGGAGAGGATTTAGGAGTGAGGCTTTCTTATTTCTCTATCTCAAACACAGGCTTTATATCCACAGGCATTACTGCAAGCTTGTTTCTTAATGCTTCAATTGATGGAGAATTAACAGCATACTTCTCCATCAGTTCTTTCGCCCCATCGTAATCTCCCTTTGCCTGTATCATCAATACTTTTGTTGCAAGTTCCTCTAATGTTGGAAATATTTTTTCAAAATTTACTTTTACTTTTTGTGCTTTGGCATCATATTCATAAGCGCCTTTTTCAAGAAAGTAATTATAAATGATAGAATTACCACCGCCATGAGCTGAAGTTATTCCAAACCGCATTGAACGGAAAGCACCAGCAAGAAAAGTTACCCAAATTTCTTTTTCGATTTCTTTTGGATAAACACCTTTCTCTATCATAAAAATATTATTGTACATACCAAGTAAGTCAGCCTTGCATTCCTCTAAAATTGAGTAGGTTTCTTTCAATTCTTTTTTTACTTCTGTATTACGTCCCTCAACTTTAATAAAACCTGGTCCTACCCCATGAGACATTTCATGCATCAAGGTATGGTTAAAAAATGCGTCAAATGTTACGTATTGTAAAT
>DATHSU010000439.1:0-36729 GCA_035463895.1 Ignavibacteriaceae bacterium
CATCGCAGATGATAAAATACTTTGTATTACAGAAGATTCTGATGGTTATTTATGGATAGGAACCTTTGGCGGAGGACTGAACAAACTCGATCCTGCTACCGGAAAATTCAAAAGATTCTCAATGCAGGATGGATTTACGACCCGTGTAGTTTATGGAATACTTGAGGATGATAAAAAAAATCTTTGGTTAAGTACTGATAACGGTATTTACACTATTGATTATCAAACGAAAAAAATTACACGCTATGACATTCTGGATGGTGTTCAGTCAAAAGAGTTTAATGGCGGAAGTTACTTCAAATCTGAAAGCGGTGAATTATTCTTCGGGGGAATAAATGGATTGAATTATTTTTTCCCGGATAGTATTAAAAGCAGTAATTTTCTGCCTTCAGTCGTTATAACATCAATAAGTGTTCAGAATGAGCCTGTTAAAGGTATTCCTTCTGAAATTTCCCTGAAATACGATAAAAACTTTATTACTTTTGAATTTGCTTCGCTGGATTTTACAAATCCAAAAGAAAATTCATACGCTTTTATTCTTGATGGTTTTGACAGAGAATGGCAGCAAACTACATCGGAAAGAAGAATTGCAAATTATACCAATCTACCTCCCGGTTCTTATACCTTTAGAGTTAAAGGATCTAATAGTGATGGATTTTGGAGTGCTGATGAAGCCCTGGTTTATCTTGAAATTATTCCGCCTTTTTGGCAAAGATGGTGGTTTATACTCCTGATTTTAATCTTAGTAGCTTCACTTATCTATTATATTAGCACTTTACGGATAAAAAACCTGCTTGCAATTGAAAAACTTAAAACCAAAATTGCTGCTGATCTGCATGATAATATAGGTTCGGGTTTAACAGAAATATCTATATTAAGTGAATTGGCCGCATTCAAGTCTGATAGTAATCAATCTGATTCTCAAAAAGAACTTAGGACTATAAGTGAACTTTCACGCCAACTAATTGATAGCATGAGCGATATTGTTTGGGTTGTTAATCCGCAACGCGATTCACTTCACGACCTGATAGTAAGATTGAAAAATTCTTACGGTGAAACTTTAAATTCCCTGGGAATTTCTTTCCGCGTTTCTAATCTCGAAAAACTAAAGGATATAAAACTGCCTATAGATTTTAAACAAAACTTATACATGATCTTAAAGGAAGCAATAAATAATTCAGTTAAGCATAGTAAGTGCAGTGTAATTCAATTAGATGCTAATGCAAGAAAAGATTTTATTGAAGTATCTGTAACGGATGACGGGGTTGGATTGGATGAAAACAATATCACTCTTGGAAACGGAATGAAGAACATAAGACAACGTGCAGAATCAATCGGCGGAAGAGTAAAATGGAAATCATCTCCTAACCAGGGAACATCCATCAGGTTTGTTGGAAAAAGATCGGGAATAAATAAAATAAAATCATTACTAAATAAATAATATTAAGAGTAAGATATGATCAATGTGGTTATTGTTGAGGACAACAATGTGATCAGGGAAGGACTTGGAGCACTTATTAATGGGACTCCTGGTTATTCTTGTATCGGGGCGTATTCAAATTGTGAGGATTTTCTGAACAAACTTTTAATAATTCAGCCTGATGTTGTACTTATGGATATAGGTCTCCCGGGCATGAACGGAATAGAGGGAGTTAAACTGGCAGTAGAAAAAAAACCTGATATTAATATTCTGATGCTTACAGTGTATGAAGACAGTGAGAAAGTATTTGACGCACTGTGCGCCGGTGCATGTGGATACCTGGTTAAGAAAACTCCTCCGGCAAAACTACTGGAAGCAATTAAAGATGTTTATGATGGCGGATCACCTATGAGCTCCACCGTAGCAAGACAGGTTATTACTGCTTTTAAAGAATCCAAAAGCATTGATGAAAACAATTCAGGTTACGAATTAAGTGAGCGTGAAAAAAATGTTCTGTCACTATTAGCTGATGGTTATAATTACCAGGAAATTGCTAATTCTTTATTCATCAGTGTTGATACTGTAAGGCATCATATAAGAAACATTTATAAAAAACTTCACGTACATTCTCAATCAGAAGCGGTAGCTAAAGCCATAAGGAAAAAGATCATCTAATTTACTAACCGCATAGTTATGCCTGCTTCTAACCTTCATATGAGCCATCCATCCTAATAACCGCATAGATATGCGGTTGATTACCAGCATTAAGATTTTAGTTTTACAGTTGAGAATAATTGTTTGGTTAAATTTTTAGTCGAACCGTATTATTAAACTTAAAACCAATATTAACTTATGAAAGGGAGGAAATATGCAACTCCTTGAATTAAAAAAAGAACTAACGAATCCTCTATCCGATCTCATCAGTGATGAGATTTATGAGATTCTTGAAAGCAGAGGATTAATTAACGAAAGATCTGTTCGTGATTACAGGATCAGAAAAAAATTTAAAATGCTTCGGGCACAAAAAGTAAGAACCGGAGATGCAATTGATGCTTTAAGGGAGGATTATCCATATCTCCAGTTTGATACTATTAGAAAAATTGTTCATAACCCTCCCAAAAACATATCAGCTTCAAACTGAATTAGTTTGCATAGTGACTCCGCCCCGCTGACAGTATTGAATCTCAAACATCAGCGGGGTTTTTATTGCCATTTAACAACTTTTTGATTTGGCATTATTTGGTTAAATTGTTTATTAGTTCTATATCTAATAACAGTTTATGAAATGTTTTATAAAGGGGTACTCAGACAAAGGCCCCGTAAGAAGCAATAATGAGGATAGGTTTGGTTTTATTGAAACCGATTATGGCATAGCTGCTATTGTATGTGATGGTATGGGCGGATATAAGGGTGGTGCTGTTGCCGCACAAATTGCTGTGGACACATTAATAAATAACTTCATCTCTCTGCCGCAAAATTTTGAACCTTCCGAAGAAATTATAAATATATTTAAGATTACTAATGATTTAATTAATAAAGAAGGAATTGAAAATCCTGATCTTTCGATGATGGGGACAACAGCTGCACTGCTTTTAATCAAAGATAATATCTTTATTACGGCTCATCTTGGCGATAGCAGAATTTACCTTCTGCGTAATAATCAGATATTTCAACTTACTAAAGATCATTCCCGCGTTCAGCAGCTTATGGACAAATTAAATATCAGTTACAAAAAAGCAAGTGATATGACAGATAAAAACATAATTACGCGGGTGTTGGGAATAAATGAATTAAGCAAACCGGACATTTCTCCTGCCAAAGATGTTAAAAGTGGTGATAGTTTTATTTTGTGTACCGACGGGCTAACAAATTTTATTAATGAAGATGATATTATCGATATTGTTTCCGGATTCCCACCTGAGACTGCTAGTGAACAATTAGTCTATATCGCCGCGCTGCGCGGAAGCAATGATAATATAACTGCTGTTGTTATAAAAACTGAAAGTGATTAATCTATCTACAATCTGTGCTGCGGCTTTAACAGATCGTTAATTTCCTTTACCGGATTGAATGTTTCAGCCGGAATTTCTACAAACACTGTGTTCCAATAAGCCATAGCGCCATTCCATAATCCGGGTAGTTCTAATGCTTTTAACTGCCTTCCTTCAAAGGTTTTTGTTGTTATTAAGCCGGAGCTTTCATCCACAAAATTTTTCAAGTTAAACTTTTTGCCATTAAAGTCTCTTACTGCACATATCAGATCCACAGGATTAAAGTGAGTGGATGCTTCAAATATATCTGCTTTGCTCCTGTCCCTTTTATTTATCTGAGATTCTTCAACTATCTGTACAGAAACCTCATCATTTTTATTTCTTGCCCAGAAGGGTCCTCCGCCAGGGTGCCCTTCATTTTTAACCATTCCGCAAACCCTTAGTGGTCTGTTTAACCTGTCAAATAAGTAATCAGCTTTTTCATCGGTTGTTTTTCTTTCAAACGAATCAGTTAACAGAACCGAAAGAAAATCTGATACAAAACTTTTTATTTCATTTATGATGATTTCATTAACATTCTTGCTGTCAAGAATTTTGATATAATTAAAAACCTGCTTTTGAAGCTTGATCAGAAATCCTGTTAATATTTTTTTTGACTTAACTGATTCAGCATTTTGGGTTGAAGGAAGTATGTTATCAATGTTTTTTATTAATACTATATCAGCATCTAGGTCGTTTAAATTCTCAATCAGGGCTCCATGCCCGGCAGGCCTGAAAACAAGCTTATTGTTGGAGTCTTTAAATAATTGATTATCGAGTGTAACTGAAATAGTATCGGTCGATTTTTTCTGAAATGAGTACGTTACATTAACCTGCACAGATTGCTTATGAAAATGCTTAATCGCTTTATTAATGATCTCGTTGAACAATTCTACATGCTCTTCAGAAATGGTAAAATGAATTCTTAAAACACCGGATTGATCAATCAGTAATTCTGCAGCTTCAAAAATGTGTTCTTCAAACGCGGTTCTCTTTTCACCGTTATATTTATGGAATAGAATTGCCCCTTTGGGATAGAAAGAATAATTAAGTCCGCTGCTATCCAGGACCTTTCGTAAAATTATAGAGATGTCATCATCATCACTGATATTATCTAAATCAAACTTTTCTATCGAAAGTAAAGATTTAAGATCTTCATAAAAAGCAAAATACTTTATATTGTTTATAAGCACATATACAGATTTTGCATCTGAATCAGTATGCATTTCTTTTTTAAGTCCTGCAATAGAGATGGTTTCGGAAATGTTAAGATATGATTGAAGGCATTTAAACATTCGGGTTGCAGCACCTGATGCCGGAACAAATTTTGTAAGCCGCCCTAATATTGCTGCTGAACGATAATTAACAAGAAGCTCATCGTATTGTGATTCATCAATAACAAAGATACCATCTCCTTTTACACAGGGCTTAATGATATCTGTGAATAACTTACCTCGTTCAAAAACCTCCAATTGATCTAAAATTTGCTTTTCTGTAATACCTTTTTCTACTATTTCGGAAGAATGTTCCTTTAATTCTCTAAGCAGCTTTTCTTTATTCATTTCGTTTAGCTAATAATATGTAATGATATTATATGCTAATATAATTATTTTTTGATTCAGGATGTGAAACAGTAATACAAATTTAGCTTACGTCAACAATAACATTGCAAGACATACATGGCCTTTTTAGAATACCTTCAACACCTCTTCAACAAATTGAAGATGAATTTCTATTTAAGCACAAGATAAACCTTTACGTCAAAAGAGAAGACTTGAATGATCCTGAACTTTCGGGCAATAAACTCCATAAACTTAAATACAACTTATTAAAAGCAAAAGAAGAAAATTACGATACCTTACTTACATTCGGTGGGGCTTACTCAAATCACATTTATGCTGTTGCGGCTGCCGGAAAGAGATTCGATTTCAATACAATAGGAATAATCCGTGGAGAAGAACATTTGCCGTTAAATCCCACCTTAAAATTTGCAAAAAGCTGCGGAATGAATATTGGATACATGAACAGGAGCACTTATCGAAATAAAACTTCTTATCAGGTTATCAGTCAATTAAAAGAGCAATTTGGAAGATTTTATTTAATTCCTGAAGGAGGCACAAACGAACTTGCACTTAAGGGTTGTGCTGAAATCATTATTTCTTTAGACATAAATTTTGATATTATATGCACTGCTTGCGGAACCGGAGGAACCATTACAGGTTTAATTTCCGGTCTTAAGAGGGAACAAAAAGCCATTGGTTTTGCAGTATTAAAAGGCGCTGAATTTCTTAACAATGATATAATAAAATTACTTGGTTTGTATAAAATGAACTGCCTGAATAACTGGGAAATAAAAATGGATTATCATTTCGGAGGTTATGGAAAATTCACACCTGAGCTTATAGATTTTATAAATAAATTTGAGAGTAATACAAATATTAAAGTTGAGCCTGTTTATACCGGCAAAATGTTTTTTGGTATTTATGATATGATTAAAAATCATTATATCCCTGGGGATACAACAATTGTTGCATTGCATACCGGCGGTTTACAGGGACTTCAAGGGTTGAAAGAAAGAGGGATGCTCCCTTAAATGGTTGCTTACAGTTAATGATTGCTTTTCTTAACTCTAAAGTAACATATTTTTTTATTACATTTTGATCCATTAAATAAGTTTTTGCTGTAAATGATTAAAACAATTCTGCACGAAAATGCAAAGATCCTGATCGTTGAAGATGAAGCAATCATTGTTAAAAGTTTAGAAAACCGTTTGTCTAAAGCCGGTTACACTATTGCTGGTCTGGCCTCCTGCGGTAAAGAAGCAATAAGACTTGCAAGCATTTGTAATCCTGATATTATTCTTATGGACATTAAACTTGATGGAGAAATGACAGGAATAGAAGCTGCTGAAGAAATTCATAAATCACTTAACATTCCGATAATATACCTAACCTCATATAGCGATAATGATACTTTTCAAAAGGCAAAAATAACCAACCCGTCTGCCTATCTTCATAAACCATTTGATGGTGAACAGCTCCAGCGCATAATTGATCTTACCTTGATGAATCATAATACCAAAATCCAGCTTGAGCAAACAATGAAAAGATATGAACTTGCTCTTGAAGCTGGTAATACAGCTGTTTGGGAGGTCGCATTTGAGTCTGGCAAGATTTCTTATGACAGAAATCTTAAAAATCTGTTTGGTTATGAAGAGTTTGAACTATCTAACCAGGTAGAGGACTGGCTATACCTGGTTCATCCTGAAGACTTAATTCTTGTTCAGGAAATATTCCAAAAGTTTATTGCTGGTAAAGATTCACATTACAAACTTGATTTCAGAATTATACGCAAAAACAGAACCGTAGGATGGGTATCCACTCAGGTTAACCTTATTAGATCTAAAGATGGAAAAACTGAAAGATTAATTGGAGCTACAACAGATATCACTGAGCGAAAACTTTCCGAGCAGGCACTTAGAAAAAGTGAAGAAAAATTCCGAAGCACTTTTGAAAGTGCCGGAATTGGTATGGCTATTTTAGGTCCTGATGCAAGGTTTACAAAAGTTAACAAAACTTTTTGTGATATGACTGAATTCAGGTTAAGCGATTTTCTTCAGTTTTATTTTGATGATGTTTCTTTGATGGACGATCACCCGAAAGTAAAACAGATACTTGATCATTTACTTAAAAACTTACTTGCAGGTCCACAGCAGATTGAATTCCGATTAAAAAGCAGAACCGGGAAAATAGTCTGGTCTTCAACATCATTTACATTGGTTAAAGATCATAAACAGAATCCCCTTTATTTTATAGCAGTATTTCAGGATATAACTCAAAGAAAAGCAGCAGAGCAAAAACTTAAAGTGTATGCTGAAGAATTAAAGAGCATTAACTCGGCAAAAGATAAATTTTTCTCTATTATATCTCACGATCTCCGAAACCCTTTTCACACAATACTTGGAGCTTCTGAATTTCTTTCGATGTATAGTGAAGAACTAAGTCAGCATGAGCTCAAAGAAACTTCTTCAAATATTCACACAGCAGCAAAAAATGTTTACAACCTTCTTGTCAATCTGCTCGAATGGGCAAGGGTTCAGTCAGGAAAGCTTGAAGTTTTAAAAACCAAAATTGTACTTAATGAACTTCTGAATAACGTTGTTAATCTTTACACTGAATATGCTGAGAAAAAACAAATAAGTCTTATAAACGAGAATACCAGTAATATTGAAATATATGCCGACAGGTATATGCTTGAAACTGTTTTACGGAATCTTGTATCAAATGGAATTAAATTTACTAATCCGGGCGGCAGTGTTTCATTATCAGCTGAAGAAATAGGTAACCTTACATATATTTATGTGCGCGATAATGGAATAGGAGTCTCTACGGAGAATTTATCGAAACTTTTTAATTATGAACAGCAGTTTTCACTAAAAGGAACAAATAACGAAACGGGAACCGGACTTGGCTTAGCTATCAGCAAAGAATTTATTGAAAGGAACGGAGGCCAGATCTCTGCTGAAAGCGAAAAAGGAAATGGCAGCACTTTTAAAGTTATTTTGCCAAAGAACAACTAAAATATTTCATAACTGTTAAAACGGGTTAAACAATGGAACAAACTCCTGAATCAAACCAAAACTTCATCAAGAACATTGCTAAAGAATTAACTCAACCTTTTGTTGATCTTATCCACGCTTCAAGAGCTTTATGGGGTGTCAATCTATCTTACTTGCTGGAAGGCTTAACATATTTTGGTATGGTTGGATTATTGGCAATTTTCTTTAATGATTTTATCGGACTTGACGATATTGATGCCGGAAGAATGGTCGGTTTTCAAACTGCAGGTATAACATTAGCAATGCTTTTTCTTGGTGCTACTGTTGACTGGATAGGGGTTCGCAAATCGTTACTAATTGCTTTATCAATTATGTTTATAGGAAGAACGGTTTTAACCCTCTCCCCACAATTAGGACCAACAGGGTTGTGGAATGCCGCTCATATTTTTTCAATGCTAGGCATACTCGGAATTATTATTGGCTATGGAATTTATCAGCCCGCAGCTTATGCTGCAGTGAAAAAATTTACAACGCCGGCAACTGCTGCAATGGGATACGCAATGCTTTACGCAATTATGAATCTCGGAGGA
This sequence comes from Ignavibacteriaceae bacterium, assembly GCA_035463895.1. Taxonomy (GTDB): domain Bacteria; phylum Bacteroidota; class Ignavibacteria; order Ignavibacteriales; family Ignavibacteriaceae; genus JAGXRK01. Next base: position 8,599 of record DATHSU010000439.1, read on the forward strand.
TTTCTTCCCGGTCTAATATCGCCTCCGGTCAGGAAGGCAGCTGGTATTACAGGAGTCTTCTGGGTGTATGTTGTTCTTACGGTTGTTGGAATACTGGTTGTATATTTTATATTAACTAAGAAAGTTGTACAAAAAGCAATCGAAAACAGTAGTCAGGAAACGAAAGAAAAAATAGCCGCTGATCAAGCTAAAGAAGCTGAAATGACTGGTAAGGAAAAACTCAAGTTTTATATTAAAAATTTTCCTTTAAGAGATTTCAGGTTTTTGTACTTCATATTCATTCTGATATTTGTTCAAACTCTTTTTGCACACAATTGGCTGACATTACCATTATATACAAGCAGGGCTTTTGAAGGATTTGTTCAGGATAATTTTGAATTCTTTGTTAATCTTAATCCCATTCTTATCTTTATTCTTGCTCCGATGGTTACTGCATTAACCTCAAAGAAGAATACATATAATATGATGATTATAGGAACATTTGTAATGGCGGCGCCAACCTTTTTACTGGCTCTAGGTCCGAGCATTTACACATTGCTGGCATTTCTTTTCATTATGACGTTCGGTGAAGCAATGTGGCAGCCAAGATTTTTACAATGGGTTGCTGAAATCGCTCCGAAAAATATGACCGGCATTTATATGGGAATAGGACAGTTCCCATGGTTTCTTACAAAAGTTATTACAAGTTTATATTCAGGCTGGTTTCTGATGACTTACTGCCCTGCCGATACACCTCCATCTGAAATGAATACCGAATTGATGTGGCTAATCTATGGATTTATTGCTATGGTCAGTCCGGTAGGATTATTACTTGCCCGGAAGTGGATGATCAAGGGATTCAAAACCAAACACGAGGAATGATCCTGGAGAAGGCTTAGAACAATGTTAAGGCTAAGAGAATAACTGGATTGTTTTCTTAGCTTTTTTTAATATCAAGTAATCATAAAAATTTCTCAATTAATACTTTATCTTTGCTTCTGAAATTAATAATTCAATGAAGAAGCTAAAAGAAAAACTAAATGATGAAGGTCCGTTTCTTTCCTGGATTTTGCTAATAGTGCTTGCATTTATCTGGGGCACCTCATTCATTCTTATTAAAAAAGGTTTGGAATCTTTTTCACCTCTTCAGGTTGGAACATTACGTATTGCTTTTGCATTTATAGTTATGCTTCCATTTGCATTGAAAAGTCTGACCAATGTATTTAAACGCTACTGGAAAAAAATAATAATAATCGGTTTCTTTGCGAATCTGTTTCCTGCCATTCTGTTTGCAACTGCTGAAACCGGTATAAGCAGTTCACTGGCAGGAATACTAAATGCTTTAACTCCGATAATGACTTTTATAGCCGGAGTATTCTTCTTTTCAACGAACATTAAAACCCTTCAGGTGCTTGGTTTAATTGTTGGATTCGTCGGTTCATTTGCTTTGGGTTTTATTAACAGTGCAGGCGAACTTGGTGATTTCAATTATTATGCACTATTTGTTGTATTAGCTACGATGATGTATGGTTTCAGCGGTAACTTTATTAAAAAATATCTTACTGGTATTCATCCTGTTACATTAACAGCACTTGCTGTTTTTACAGTCGGACCTCTTGCTATTATTCTACTTCTTTCCTCAGATTTTATATCAAGATTTTCCCTAAATAATAATGCCTGGATATCGCTTGGTTATCTATTCCTTCTTGGTGCAATAGGCACTGCATTCGCATTGGTTTTATTTAACAGGCTGATTCAACGAACAACTGCAGTATTTGCCTCATCAGTTACCTATCTGATACCTATTATGGCGGTGATATGGGGAATTCTTGATGGTGAGAGTTTCTTTCTATTGCACTTATTCGGAATGGGATTGATTATAATCGGCATTTACCTAGTAAACAAAAAGCCAAACTAAGTATTTAAGTTTTCGAATCGGTTTAAGCTATGAACCTTTATTTCTATGCGGTTAAAATTTCCTGTTTATTATTTTTTCTTTTATATATAAATTTAGATTGAATCTGTAACATTTTTATATTACTTACAGTCTAATAAGTACTAAAAAAAATCTATGATAAAATCCATCGAGCAAATAAAAATAAACCTTAAATGTCCGGGTTGCGGTAGAGAATTGAAAGAACTCTGGAAAGCCCGACTGGATTCTGTGATTGGTATCAGGTATGCTTATATATGTATGGAGTGTAATAAACTTATTTCTATAAAAAACGAAAAATCTTCTTTAGAGTTTAATCACGCAGGTGCTGAAGTTTAACAAGCTGCTCCAGTATAACACTTCCTCCCAAACAAATATCATCCTTATAAAATACCGCAAACTGACCTGTAGCAATTCCCTGATCTGATTCTTTCATTTGTACAACTGCAGTTTTGTTATCTTCAAAAGATAATGTACACTTATAGAAGTTTGCTCCATGTCTTATCTTTACTTTAAGACCCTCACCTTCTAATGGCTTTTCATTTATCCAGTTAAACTTACCGACACGAAAGCTGCTTCTTGCTCTATTGGTAATATTATCACGCGAAATGTAAACAGTATTATTAGCAATATCTTTTTTAACTACATACCATGGTCCGCCGCCAAGACCCAATCCAGAGCGTTGTCCTATTGTATAATAATAATATCCTGAATGCCTTCCCATCGGTTTATTCGAATCAATATCTACAATATCTCCGGGCAGTTCGCCAAGATGGTGTTTTACAAATTCATTAAATTTAATTTGTCCGAGAAAACAAATACCCTGACTGTCCTTCCTTTCCATATTTGGAAGCTGATATTTGTGTGCAAGTTCTCTTATCTCTTTTTTGGTAAAAATACCAATCGGAAAATATGCCCTGGAAAGTTGTGATCGAGTTAGATATGCAAGAAAGTAAGTTTGATCTTTAACGGCATCGGGTGAGGTTTTAAGTAAATAATTTCCATTCGTGTTTTCTACTCTTGCATAGTGCCCACTTGCAACTTTTTCAAATGAAGAATCAATCTTACTATAAAACTGACCGAATTTAATAAGTGAATTACAATACATATCTGGATTGGGCGTTCTGCCCTCTTTAATTTCTCCAATGGTATAGGAAACAACCGTATCCCAATACTCTGTCTGCAGATTAAGAATTTCAAGCGGAACATTTGCTTGTTTACAAACTCTGTGAGCAAACTCAAGATCTTCTTCCCAGGGACAGTCACCAAGAAATGAAAACTCATCCTGAAGCCATATCTTAAGATAAAAAGCAGTTACATCGTGTCCGGCTTTTTTAAGAATTCGAAGAGCAACCGAACTATCCACTCCGCCTGATAATAATACAGCAACTTTCATATTACTTTTTTTTCGATTTTTTTAGTGCCTGCAATTTTTCAATAACCTCATTATAAACTTCCTTTTTAACTTTACTCAATATTAAAGTCATAAGTTTTTTTGAATCTTTAATTTTATCTGAAAATCCGATACAGATCTGATTTTTACCCTCACACAATTTCATCACACCGCGAAGCCTGCCATCGAATATTCCTCCTGAAAGAGACTCAATATCCTTAAAATAAATTACTATTTCCTTATCAGAGAAAATAAAATCCGTACAGACCATCTTTTCTTCATCAACTTCAATTCTATAAGGCATAACTTTATAAAGAGTCAAGTATTTTTTGTTAATAAAATAAATCAGAAATAACGAAGCAGCTAATGGTATAAGTAAATACCTATTTTCACCAATACCAATTACAATTGGAATGAGATAAAGCAACAGTAATATGGTTGCGGCAATATTTCCATATCTGTAAATAATCCTGACATAAAAAGGATATATAAATGTCTGCATAAAAAATATTTATAATTAACAATCTGAATTTACAAAATGATACAAATAATTCTTCGATGAAGTTATCATTCAAAAATATTTGGCGTTTTGTTTCAATATTTTTACTTTAGATAATTCTAACCTATTTTTGAAATAAAAACAGGCAATAATATGATAAGCAAAGAACTTCTCGATATTCTCTGCTGCCCGGAAACGAAAGCAGATCTTGTACTTGACGGTGATTTTCTTGTTTCAACTGATAAGGAAACACGGAGGAGATACCGCATTGAAGACAACATTCCCATTATGCTGATTGAAGAATCGGAGCAGCTATCTGTTGAGGAGTGGACTGAAATAATGAAGAAATACGGCAGACAATAGTTGTTCCATTCGTTTCATTTCTGTGACTTAGGTTACAATCTAATAATATTATTTGTTCACATATTCAAGAAGTAACCTTTATGACGTAACTGGAGTCTAAATAAAAAATCACTATTTGAGGTTAATATGAAATCACTTTTATTTACAATAATCTTTCTCACTTTTATTAGTTCTTTCCTCACTGCTGAAATAATTCCTTCTGCTAACCTCTCCTTAGAGACACTTCATCACCGAACATTTAAGATTCCGTCAGGTAAAGATCTGATCCTAAAAACAGAGTCGGGTGATGTGACCATTACACCCTGGGATAAGGAAGAAGTTGAGGTTAAAATTCTTGGTAATGAAAGAGCGCGTGAAAGAATGATGTTTAGTTTTAGTGCAAACGACAATAAAGTTGAAGTTACAGGGAAACGCGACGGCAGCGGATGGAGCTGGTTTTCCAGTATGAATCTGAAGTATGAAATTTTTGTTCCTGCTTCATTCAATATTGAAGTTTCAACTGCAGGGGGCGATATTAAAATTGGAGGATTAAATGGTATTGTCCTATTAAACACATCCGGCGGCGATATTTGGGTTGACGGTTGTACCGGAACTATTGACACAAAAACATCAGGTGGCGACATAAATGTTTTTACTTCTAATTCTCCTGTTAATGCCAGAACATCAGGCGGTGATATTAACTTCGAATATTCGGGAACCAATAAAGGAATTGATCTTAAAACTTCGGGCGGAGACATTGATATAAAGGTTTTGCCTGATGTTAAAGCCAGCGTTGAACTCTCAACTTCAGGCGGGGAAATAAGCATTGAGGAAATTGATATAATAGATGCCTCGAAGATGAGTAGAAATAAAGTTATAGCTAATATTAACGGTAGAGGTGAAAAACTTATTGCCAGAACATCAGGCGGTGATATCAGAATCAAAAAACTAAAAAAATAAAAGATCAAATGTTTATGGGAAAAGCTGGAAAGTTGATTGGATGACTGACCTGCCTACTGCGGACAGGTTGGATGATTGAATGTGTCAGCAGTTATATTATTGATCAATTTTTAAGTACCCTAATTGTTACTCTAACAATCTTAAAATTACTCTGACTGCATTACTTGTTCATAATATTTTTTATATTTTTTAATTGCATTGAAAGTATATTCGGCAAATTTTTTCTGACCCTCTTTGCTGGAAATATGTTTTGCATCCTTAGGATTTGTAAGAAATCCTGTTTCAATCAGAACGCTTGGCATTGAAGCTCCTACTAATACATAAAATCCAGCTTGTTTTACTCCCCTTGATTTCAATTCAGAATGTCTGTCGAATTCTCTGTGAAGAAGTTCCGAAAATTTTTCAGAATACTTCATATAAGCCGCATGTGCCATACTTACAAGTATAAAATTCTCATCGGTTAGCTTTTCATATCTGTCCGGATTTTCTTCAAACTTTATAACACTGTTTTCCGTTTCTGCAATCGCAATCGCTTCTTTAGTTCTGCCAGGTCTGAGCAGATAAACCTCAAATCCGGTAGCATCAGTTGGTCTTTTCTTTGTTGAGTTACAATGAATTGAAATAAAAAGTTTGCCGTTGTTTTCATTAGCAATTTTTCCGCGTTTATAAAGATCAAGGAACACATCAGTTTTTCTTGTATAAACTACCTTTACATCTTTCATATTGTCTTCAATCATTTTCCCTAGCTTCAGAGCTATTGCAAGATTTAAATCCTTTTCCTTTATGCCATTAATTCCAATTGCTCCAGGATCTTTCCCACCATGACCGGGGTCAATAACAATCACATCAAAATTCCATTTTTCTTTCATTTTATCAACTGCATCGCTCCTTGTAAAAATCTTATTATGAAGTGTTATCAGTATATCATTGCTGTTATCAACATTCATCACTTCATTCGTGGTGTAATCGTTGCCCATAGTCAGTTTAATTTCAGAATCCTGTCCAATATTTCTTGCAGAAATATTTTTTACCAATCCTTTACCTTGCGAGTAACTAAGTTTTGCAGTATCAATGTTTACCTGACGGAAGGTGATTGTAAGAATATCATTCTTAAATGAACTTACATACGAAGGAATTCTTTTGTTAGAATTAATTCTCAGTAATGTTCCGTTTGCCCGTTCATCAAGAGAGAACCCCCTGATATTAAATGTTGATGCAATAGGAGATTCATCTGCAACATCCCTTTTTATGTCAGTATCAGTAATAACTTTACCCACAATTAATTGTGATGGGGTTTTGAAATTCAATTCTTTTCCGTATGCAAGCATCAGTGGTTCGATTATATATTTAAGTGGTGCAAAAACCCTTGAATCAAATACATAAGTTGAAGTTGGCAGCTGATAAACTTTTTGTGAACCGTCTATTCTGTTTGTTAAAATCAAATAAGGATTTTTACCTGTGGCTTTTAGAAGATAATTGTCAAACTTAAGCTCTATCTTAACTGTCTGATCATTTTGAAAATGATTAATTGAAAGAGCTTCTGCAAGATGCCTTAACGAAATATAAATGGTTGATTCTCTTGTATAAACAGGGACAGACTTTGTCCCTTCCGGAGTTACGACCGAAAGGCTTTTCATATCCTGGGCTGAGGTAATGGAGATAAACAGCCAAATGAATGTTAAAAAAAAATTACTGAAAACATTTTTCTGATTAAGAAACATAATTAACCAATAAACGGCAGAAATGACCCTGTTTTTTGTTTGTAAGATTTCCAGCTTTCACCTAAATGCTTTTCCATCAGCTTTTCTTCAATGGATGCACGCATAAATAAAAAAGGTATTTGAATAACTGCAAACGGCAATAATATAAAACTTAATGTTGCAGCAGCAGCACCAAGATCAAGAAGCATCTGTGAAAGATACTGCGGATGCCGGATCATCTTAAATGGTCCTTTTGTTATTAGCTGATGATCTTTAAATATTATTATTTCCTGAGCATAACTTTCGCCGAGTGTTTTAAATGCCCAGATTTGCAGCCAGGAAAAAATCAAATAGAACGCTAAGCCTATATAACGAATGGTTTGATATTCTTCAGCATACTCCAATGTGCCCACCTGGAAAACTGAAACTATAAGCAATAATAAAGTTATAGTTGAAAAAGTAAGAGGCAACCATTGAAGAAACGTTTTTGGCTTTTCTTTGTAGGCGCCGATTTTTGTTTTTACACCTTTCTTTGCACCAGTATAGTTTGCACCGAAAGTGGCGATGATATTTAATCCGATAATAATATTTATTGGGTCCATATACCGATTTCTTATCTAAATGATGCGAAATATAAGAAAAGTTAAAAAGACTTTTGATATTAGCGTTAGAGTAAAGATCTGTAAATCTATTTATTTATTAAACTTTTTACTTATCCGGGATGTTATGAACAATAAAAGAGGAGTAAAATGCGATTTAGTAATAAAACTGTAATGATTATTGGTGCGACAGGCGGTATTGGATCCATAACGGCAAAAAAAATTTCTGAAGAAGGCGGAAACCTTATACTTGCTGCAAGAGATATCTCGAAACTTGAACAGCTTCAGAATGATTTAAAGACAAAATCAATAATTCAGTCCATTGATGCCACAAAATATGACGAACTTCAAAAAGCAGTTCAGGCAGGCGAAAGTGAATTCGGTAAAATTGATATTTTAATACATGCAGTTGGGTCAATTGTTCTAAAATCATTTCAAACAACTTCTGAGGAAATTCTCAGAGAAATTTTAGAACTTAATCTGGTTTCACCTTTTCTGTCTATTAAGGCTGTGCTGAATGGAATGCTAAAAAATAAATCAGGATCAATTGTTGTTATTTCGTCTGTAGCTGGTTCAACCGGACTCACAAATCACGAAGCAATATCTGCAGCCAAAGGCGGTCTTGAAGCAATGATCAGATCTTCAGCAATAACTTATGCAAAGCGCGGAATAAGATTTAATGCTGTTGCACTCGGCTTAGTTGATACCCCAATGGCAAATTTCTTAACAAGTAATGAAAGCACCCTTAAAGTTTCTCAGTCGCTACATCCTATGGGAAGAATCGGAACTCCAGATGATGTGGTTGAAGGAATACTTTATCTTTCTTCAGATAATTCTAAATGGACAACGGGTGTTGTTCTTCCAATTGATGGCGGAATGGCTGCCGGCAAGTAAAATTTCATATAAAGTATCGAATAATAGGTGTCCTGGGGAAAATAATGTTTAATAATCTAAAAATGTAAGTAGGTAACACTTATTTAAAACTAAAAAGCGCTGATCTTTAATTAAAAATCAGCGCTTAATTTCTTATATGATAAATAAATTATCAGTTTTCTACTTCTTCAAGTACGGGAAGTTTTACTCTTTTAGGTTTAATAATTTCCTTTTCCCTTTTCTTTGCTTTTCCGTTCGATTTACTCTTGGAACCGAAACCATCAGGATTATTTTTGTCGGCGTAGTTTTTATAGGAATAAATTTTATGCTGATAATTTCTGAGAATAATCTTTTCTTCATCATGATGCAATACATAATTAGGAACAAGAGGAATCTTTCCTCCTCCTCCCGGAGCATCAATAACAAAATGCGGAATTGCAAGACCACTTGTATGACCTCTTAAACCTTCCAGTATTTTCAAGCCGGTTTCTACAGATGTCCTGAAATGATTAGCTCCTTTGGTTTCATCAGCCATATACATATAGTAAGGCCTAACTCTAATTCTTAAAAGCTTCTGTAAAAGCTCTTTTACAACTTCAGCATCATCGTTAACACCTTTCATTATAACCATTTGATTGCCGACAGGAATTCCTGCGTCTGCAAGCATTTCACAGGCCTTAGAACTTTCAGGAGTAATTTCCCATGGATGATTGAAATGCGTATTGCAATATATCGGATGATATTTCTTTAGCATATTGCAGAGCTTGGTGGTAATTCTCTGAGGCAGAACGCATGGCATTTTTGTCCCAAGTCGAATAATTTCAATATGGGGAATTTTCCTCAGCCGTTGAAGAATTTTTTCAAGCATCTGATCGGTAAGCATAAGTGGATCACCGCCGGATAAAATCACATCACGGATTTCAGTATGCTCTTCAAGATACTTGAATGCGCTTTCCAGTCCCTTCATGGAAATTTTTTCGTAATCGCCAACTTTTCTTTTTCTTGTGCAAAAGCGGCAGTAAAGTCCACATTGACTTGTCACAAGAAAAAGTGCACGATCCGGATAACGATGAGTAATATTTGGTACAGGGCTCATCGCATCTTCCATCAAAGGATCTTCCTCAGCATCAAAGTCTTCCAGTTCTGCTTTATCCGGAACACATTGCCGCCAGATTGGATCGCCGGGATAGCGAATCAGATTTAAATAATATGGGTTGATACGTGCCTGGAAAAATTCATCCAGATCTTCCGCCACTTTGCGGTCTATGTTGAACTTTTCCACCAGTTGATCGACAGTGTGAACACTATCGCGTATCATTTGCTGCCAGAGTTCCATAACGAGTCCTTAATTGTTCTTGTTATTAAAATACTTTCCGAACACCAACAAGTTGTCGCCGAATGAATAAAAATCATTTATTTGAGAGACTATGCTGTATTTGTTTCTTAAATAAAAATTTCTTGTAGCAGCATAACTTTCCTTTGAAGAAGTTTCTGCCAAAAGCCACCTTCCGTTGTTTTCCATAACAAACTTTTCAGCATTCTCTATTAAATTTTTGCCGATACCTTTTTTCCCTGCAGAGGGATCAGCAACAATCCAATAAAGATCATATACAGCATCCGTTAATGGTCTTTTACCGGTACAATGGTATCCGATTATTTTTCCTTCATCTTCATAGACAAAGACGTTGTAATCAGTCTGTTCAGAATTAAAAGCGGTAATATTTATCAGTTCCATAGCAACTTCTACCTCTTTTTCACTAAAAGCAGAAATTTTCTTCAACAATTTTTCTAACTGATCAACATCAGATTGCTTTAGTCTTCTTATCATTTTCCTTCCGGTTCATTGCAAAACCTGTTATTGTAAACAGCAATTCTTTATGCGAAATACCTGCTGCATTCGCAGCTCTAGCAAATCCGGAATCCCGTGATATATCCGGATTAGGATTAATTTCAATTACAAATGGCGTGCCTTTTTTATCCAATCTTATATCAACTCTGGCATAATCTCTGCAATTAAGAGCTTTAAAAGATGTAATCGCAATTTCTTCTACTTTCTTTTTCAGTCTATTCGTCAATTCAGCCGGGCATTTTGGTTTTGTATGATTGTAATAAGCACTACCCTCAATCCATTTGCCGTCATAAGTAACAATTTTTGGCATGTCATCAGGCAATCCATCAAAAACAATTTCTGATATTGGCAGAACAATATCTCCCAGCACAGCACAATTGAGTTCCCTGCCATCAATGTATTCCTCAATAAGAATACTTTTATTATAAGTTTCTGATAAAAATTTATAATGCCTCTTCAAATCTTCAAAAGTATTAACAACAGAATACTCGGAAATTCCGATACTGGCATCCTCATCAAGTAGTTTCATAATAAGAGGATAATGAAGATCAATATCGTCTTCCGAAAAACGTGTATGCGCCTCTAATGTCAAAAAACCGGGTGTGTTAACACCGAAAGATTTTAAAATACTTTTAGCCAGCTCTTTATTTAAACAATTCCCAAGTGTTGAAGGAATATTGCCCGAGTAATGATAGCCAATTAACTCATACAATGCTGCCATACAATACTCATAATGAGCAATACCTTCAATTGATTCAACAAAATTTAATATAGCATCAGGATTAAAGGATGTTATCTTATCGACAACTCTTTGTATTCTTTTATCAGCAGCTAAAGCCTGCACTTCAATATAATCTTCCTTCAAACTGCTGATAATGTAATCCATCTCTTTAGCAAAACCTTCCTCTGAAAGATCCTTGCTGCCCTGACCTTTATCATCAGGTCGACCATTATATAAAGAGAACACACTTACCGGTGCGTTATAACATACCAGTATTTTAGCTTCTTTCATTTTACCAGGTTGTATCTTTTTGCTGCTGCATAAAGCACAGAATTTATCATTTGATCATAAGTCATTCCTGCTGCTCTTGCAGCTTTAGGATAACTTGAGTTCTCTGTCGGATCAGGCATTATGCCGGGTAAAGGATTAATTTCAATTATACTCGGCTCGCCATTCTTGTCTAATCGGACATCAATTCTGCTCCAGTCCTTGCATTTAAGAACATTGTAGGTATCCAGCACCACCATTTTGATTTTCGTTTCAAGATCCGGATCTACATTCGCCGGACAATCAAAAACACTAAAATCATTTTCCTTTGTATCAAGAATCCATTTTGCCTCAAAGGAGTATAACGGAACGATGCCCTCCGGGAAACGATCATAAACAATTTCAATTATCGGAAGTGTTTGTGCTTCACTTCCGTTTCCTAATACTGCAACTGTGAACTCTCTGCCCGGAAGAAATTCTTCAATCAATGCAGATTGATTGTATCCGTTTATAATTCTGTTCACTTCACTATACAGTTCTTCTTCATTTCTAACGAAGGAAGAAGAATAAATTCCCTTGCTTGATCCTTCACAAACAGGTTTTACCATTACTGGAAAATCGAATGAAAGATTTTTTACAGCATAAAGACTGTCAGCAACCTTAAATTTTGCATTCGGTATTCCATAGTAGGTTAAAATTTCTTTTGTTCGTGCTTTGTCAAGACAAATTCCAAGTGTAAGTGCATCTGATCCGGTGTAAGGTATCTGAAGCATGTCGAGCATCGCAGGTATCTGAGCTTCACGACTGACACCATACGCTCCTTCAGCAATATTAAAAACTATCTCAGGTCTCAGTTCCCTGAACTTTTCGAACGCATCTTCGTTCGCTTCAATCAAAGTAACCTTATGATATTGATCTAAAGCTTCTTTAAGAGCACTTATTGTTTCCCAAGTATCCCATTCAGCATAAGTATCTGTAGAGGGTTGTGTGTTTGAAGATGGATTGTTCTGGTTAGGGGGTACGATTGCGGGGAAAGTGTTTTCACTTTCAGGTTTAACATTGAATGTTAACGCCACATTAAGTCTAACATTGAACTCTGATGATAGGATAACTTGTCCTTAAAAATTTTTATAATTTTTTTAACAAATATAATTATTAAAAATTCATTTGCAAGTGTTTACTACTTTAGCTAAAAATAATTTTTTTAGTCATGACTTTACATGTTCATGAAATATTTTTCTTTAACAGGAATTTTTCAGAAGCTCAAACGAAAAAAACTATAGTTGCATAAAGTATTTTGTAATTGAATGATCGATTGACTGAATGTTTGATTGATTGAATGAAAGGAATTAAAAAGCGAATTGATTAGTGCTTATGAATATCATTTCAATATTTTATTAATCTTATCTACGCACTGCTCTTTAACCTAAGTTCTATGAGTTTAAACTGTAAGCCTCTGCCTTAGACTAGGCTATCGCAGCATACTTAAGACTATCACTATAGTGTGTTAATAAGTTTTGTTTAATGATTTGATTTTCTGGTAAGTTGAACTTCGGATCTTTCTCAACAATGGTAAAAGCTTTTTGTTTTGTATCGATGATGATCTGTGAATCATTTATGATATCGGCATACTTAAGTTCAGGGAAACCGCTTTGAATAGTTCCGAAGATATCGCCCGGACCTCTTAACTTTAAATCCATCTCAGCAATTTTAAAACCATCAGTATGCTTAACCATAGTTTGAAGACGTACTGTAGATTTATATTTTTCTAATTGAGCAGGCGGAAGATACTCCAGATCAAGTTCACGCTGATTGGTTTTTGATACAAGAGAATCTTTTACAACAAGAATACAATATGATTGTTTGCTGCTTCTTCCAACTCTTCCCCTTAACTGATGGAGCTGTGAAAGTCCGAAACGCTGTGCATCATTAATTAAAATTATATTTGCGGAAGGAATGTCAATTCCAACTTCAATAACGGTTGTTGATACTAAAGTATCAAATTCTTTTCTAAGAAACCTGAGCATCACTTCTTCTTTTTCCTGCCAGGACATTCGTCCATGAATTAATCCGAGCTTTAATTCCCGTAAATGAGAATTACTCAGATCCTCAAACAAAGTTGTTGCAGCTTTAAGTTCTAACTTTTCGGACTCTTCAACCAAAGGATAAACTAAAAATGATTGATAACCCTCTTTTCTTTGATCAACTATGAATTTATAAATCTCTGGTAGTTTATTCTCGCCACGAAGGACTGTCTTAATCGGTTTTCTGTTTTTGGGCATTTCATCAATTACAGAAAGATCAAGATCACCATAAATTGTCATCGATAAAGTTCGCGGAATAGGAGTCGCACTCATTACGAGCACATCTGGAGTTGTACCTTTGCTTTGAAGCTCCGCTCTTTGTCTGACTCCAAATCGATGCTGCTCGTCTATAACAATTAATCCAAGATTATTGAATTTAACTTTTTCCTCGAACAAAGCGTGTGTACCGACAATTATATCAGCCTCCTGAAGTTCTATTGCCTCAAGGCTTTTATTACGCACAGATTTCCTCTGTCCACCCAGCAATAAACTTACTTTAATATTTCCTTCTTTGTGGACTTCATAAAGTTTACTCATCATTGTAGAAATATTTTTTGCATGCTGATCTGCTAAAATTTCCGTGGGAGCCATAATTGCTGCCTGGTATCCGTTATCAACTGCAATTAACATGGCAATTAGTGATACGATAGTCTTCCCGCTACCAACATCTCCCTGAAGAAGCCGGTTCATTGGTTTATCGGACATCATATCATTTTTGATTTCACTTAAAACTCTTAACTGTGCTTTTGTCAGTTCAAACGGAAGTGTTTTAAGGAAATTTGATATGAGTTTTGTTTTAATGGAAAGAGAATTGCCTGTTAGTTTTATGCCATAATTATATTTTCGTAAAGCCACAAGCGTTTCGATATAAAACATTTCTTCGAACTTAAAGCGATGTTTTGCCTTTTCAAATAAATCTTTTGTTTCAGGAAAGTGATAATTTTTTACTGCGGTAACTATGTCAACTAAGTTTTCTTCTTTTATTATAATTTGTGGTAATGTCTCTTCAAGATGATCAACATAATTTTCAACTGCATAGCTTATTATCCTTCTTAAAGAAAGATCTCCAATGTTACGTGACTTAAGTTCTTTTGGAATTCTGTAGAAAGGAATGATCTTTCCGGTGTTAATAAAATTCTGAGATTCCTCTTCTGTTATCCTGTCAAAATCCGGATGGACAAACTGAAGCTTGTTATAATTTACATCTGGCTTTGAAGATATAGCGACAATATCTCCTGGCTTAAATACTTTTTCAAAATATTTGATACCCTGGAACCAGATGCATTCAAAAAATCCCGTTGCATCACGGAAGTGAACTTTTAGCAGCTCCCTTTTAAATCTTATCCTTTCAACATCCTCAACTTTTCCTATGATTGTAACTTCGCCCCGGTAACCGTTTATAACATAGCCATAAGCTTTTGCAGCGGTAAGAACTGTCGTACGATCAAGATGACGTGATGGGAAATAAAATAAAAGATCGCGAATAGTTTTTATTCCGATTTTGTAAAATGATTCTGCACGCTTCGGTCCGACCGACTTAATGTATTGAACTGAGCTTTCGAGTATTTTCTCTTTGGATGAAATCATTATATGAAAAATAGTTTAAGGTTAGCGAAATCTCAATAAGCAAATACACCTTTATATAATGTATAACGAAATAATTTGTTAAATTTTACTTCATTTATTAAAGGATTATGATTTGAACTGGCAAAAACTTTTATCAGACACACAACTTGGAACTGAAAATATTTCACAAACCGGAAAACCTGATGGCAGAAGTCAGTTTCAGAAAGACTTTGACCGAATAGTTTTTTCTCCTGCTTTCAGAAGGCTTCAGGATAAGACACAGGTCTTTCCACTTTCAGAAAGTGATTTTGTTCATACAAGATTAACTCACAGCCTGGAGGTTTCTGTTGTGGGAAGATCACTTGGCAACCTTGTGGGTGAACAGATTGTTAAAAGACATTCAGACTTAAAAAACGATTTTACCAAATTTCATTTTGGAGAAATTGTTGCCGCCGCCTGTCTTGCTCACGATATAGGTAATCCTCCGTTCGGACATTCAGGTGAAGATGCAATATCTGAATATTTCCGAAGCGGAAACGGAAAAAGGTTTGAGAGTATAATCACCGATAAGAAAAAATGGAATGATCTTACAAAGTTTGAAGGTAACGCACAGGGTTTCAGAATTATAACAAAGCTTCAGAATCCAAAAGTAAATGGAGGATTGAGATTAACTCATGCTACTCTTGCTGCATTAACAAAGTATCCTAAGGAATCATTAACAGACAATTCGGCTTCACAAAAAAAGATTTATAAGAAGTTCGGATTCTTTCAATCGGAGAAATATATATTTCAGAATATTGCTGAGCATACCGGACTTATAAAGTTCAATGCTTCAGAAAATTTCTGGGGCCGTCACCCGTTAAGTTTTCTTGTTGAAGCTGCAGATGATATTTGCTACAGAATTATGGATCTTGAAGACGGCTTCCGTCTTGGTTTAGTTTCCTTTAGAGAAACAGAAGAACTTCTAAAAAATTTAATCAGAGTTGATATTGTAAAAGATTATAACGAGAGAGATGAATCCGACAGGATAGGCTACCTGCGTGCAAAATCAATTAATGAACTTATAAAAGAACTTGCTCGGGTTTTCCTGGATAATGAAGAGGATATACTGAACGCTAAACTTGAAGAAGAACTGATATCTTTAATACCAGGAGCAAATGGGTTAGAGGAAATTGAAAAACTTTCTATAGATAAGATATATCGTCATCGCAGTGTTGTTGAAAGAGAAGCTGCCGGATATGAAGTCCTCAGCGGATTACTTGATTCATTCATCACTGCATTTAATGAATGGCTTAATGGTAATGTGAGTCCCAAAAACCGCACAACAGTAAACCTCCTGCCCAAACGAATTCTTAATTCATCAAACAAAGAAACAGAAATTTATGAGCGTATGCTTATGATAATAGATTTCGTTTCCGGAATGACAGACTCTTTTGCAATTTCACTGTTCAGAAAAATAAAAGGAATCTCCTTGCCGGGATCAAAAATAACAGAGTAAAACATAGAACGCGGATGACGCAGATTCCGCGGATTTTCACAGATAAAAATGGAGAATATACGTTACACGGGAATATTAAATCTAAAATTATTGAGTCTGTCTACATGGTTTATAATACTCTTGGTTATGGGTTTCTTGAAAAGGTTTATGAAAATGCTTTGAAGTATGAATTATTTAATCACGGTTTTAAAGTTGAATAGCAAAATATTATCAAGGTATTTTATAATAAAATAATTGTGGGTGATTATTAGGCGGATTTAATTGTGAATGATCTGGTAATCATTGAATTAAAAGCTGCAGAAGATATTTGTGAAGAACACGAAGCACAACTTATTAATTATTTGAAAGCTACGAATGTTGAAGTAGGATTAGTTTTGAACTTCGGAAAGAAAGCTAAATTCATCAGAAAACTTTTTTTAAATGAAAGAAAATCCGTGTGAATCTGTGTGATCCGCGATATCCGCATTCTATTACGATTATGTGTTTCCCTCAGTTTTCATATCGCGGGTCATAAGATCTGTAGTTGCTTTAATGGGGTCTTTATCTTCAAAGAGGATTTTATACACTTCGTTAGTAATCGGAGTTTCAACTTCATATTTTTTTGCAAGCCGGGATGCAGAGCGGCTTGTTTCAACTCCTTCGGCAACCATATCCATTGACTTTAAAACCTGTTTAAGAGTTTTTCCTTTTCCAATTTGTTCACCAACATAACGGTTACGACTGTGCCGGCTCATACAAGTAACAATAAGATCGCCCATACCTGATAATCCTGCAAAAGTTTCGGGCTGTGCACCGAGAGCTAAACCAAGCCTGGAAATTTCTGCAACGCCTCTTGTCATAATAGCTGCTTTAGTATTATCGCCGAATCCGGCACCATCGATAATTCCAGCTCCTATGGCAATTACATTTTTAAATGCACCGCCAAGCTCAACACCAATTATATCAGTGGAAGAATAAACACGGAAGTAAGAAGTCATAAAGGCTGCCTGAACGGAAGTTGCGGTATCGTGATCTCTTGATGCAGCAACAACAGCAGTTGGAATTCTCCTGCTAACTTCTTCGGCGTGTGAAGGACCTGATAGAACTCCAATCTGTGAATCATCAATTAAGGGATGAATTTCTTTAAGCATTAAAGACATCGTAAGCAGAGATTTGTTTTCTATTCCTTTCGATACACTGACAAGAATAGAGTTTTTTATATCACTGTATTTAATTTTATCGACAACACTGCGTAAAAACTGGGAAGGTACTGCCATTACAATCAGATTCTTATCATCAGATGCCTCGTCAAGATCATGCGTAATTAAAATTTCATTTGGAATTTTGATTCCGGGTAAGTATTGCGAGTTCTCTCTTTTCTTTAACAGCTCTTTAGCATAACTTCGTTTGTATTCCCAGAGAGTAACATTATGTCCGTTATAATGAAGCAGAACCGCAAGAGTGGTTCCCCACCCTCCGGCTCCAAACACTGAAATTTTCATTTTTAATTTTTCTTTTTGAAAGAAAGTTTATTTTCTGTTCCGTTAAGAATACGAACAACATTCTTTCTGTGCGTGTATATCACAAGAAGGGATACAGCAATTACAAATGGAAGCAAAGTATTATAACTGGTTATACTATCGTGTAAAACATTTTCTCTGAAAAACATTGCTGAAGGAACAGTTACTGCGGCTAGTACTGAGCCAAGTGAAACATATCTTGATATTGTAACAACAATCAAAAACACACCAACCGCTATAAGCATATCAATAGTAACTATCATCAAAAGCATACCGAGAGCAGTTGCTATTCCCTTACCGCCTTTAAATCCTGCAAAAACTGTCCATATATGTCCAATAACAGCAGAAATGCCTGCAATTATCTGTATTAAAGTAAAATCATCAAAAGGAGAAACGTTTGCAAATGGAAGTCCGCCATAATGTAGCCTTGCAACAACTATAACAGCAAGTACACCTTTCAAAGCATCAAGAATAATAACCATTACACCATGTTTCCAGCCAAGTACTCGCATCACATTGGTCCCGCCGGCGTTCCCGCTTCCATGCTGACGGATATCTATTCCTTTAACGGCTTTGCTTACTATAATGCTTGTCGGGATTGCCCCTACCAGGTAAGAAAGTATTACAATTATTGCCAATAAAAACATTAAAATATCCTATAAAAACTGCATAAACCTAAATAATTATTATTTAAGAAACAATAATATTTAAACTACAAGTAGTTAGATTCCCCAACAATTAATGCGATTCAGCCATTAATAAAGTCTTTTTCCCAGAAATTCGCCGGATTCTCTATAAAATCTGCCTGCATTGAACCATATACATCATTTACATATTCTTCATTGCGCATTCCAACTAACGTTGTTGTTATACTTCGTAAAGAATTGATCATTAATACAGACTTTTGAGATAACGATAACTTCTTTTGTTCATCTTTTAAGTAAGAATTTAGCTTCTGATGAATATGCCTATTCTTTTCATTTTGCTTATTTGCTAAGGAACTTTGAATGGAATCAAGTAAAATATTTACGGTAACAGCATAATTTCTCAAAGAACGTACAGCATTTTCATCATCAAAGTATTTGCCAAGAAGATTAATAGCATAATTTGCCCTTGGGATGAGATGATAGATCTTAACTTCCTTAAAATTACCGGCACTTGTAAAATTATGCCTGTTTGACTTTAAAATTTCTGAGAGAGAAAGATACTCTACGAGGTTCTTTTTCTCGGATAGGGTTATACCTATGGAACTAACATATCTGTCAATCAAATTCTTTTCCTGCTTGGCAAGATCTTCAATTAACTCAATAATTTCATTTTCATTTCTGTTTTCAGTTACAAGAAAATCTGCCAAACGTATCAATTGATTTTTTACTATAGCATTCAGAGGACGATTAACAAGCACTCCAAGATTGGATTCTTCTGCCAATTCTAAAATAGTTTTTTGATCATTAGTCTGATTTTTATTTTGTGCCCCGCCTTGCTCAAATAAATTTAAAGGTAATTGAACAACAGCAAAGTGATTATTCTCAGAAATATTCCTGGCTATATTAGTAACTCGTTCTAATGAAGTAAAGTTTGGTTTACCTGATGGTAATCCGAAAGTGTTTGAAGATATGCCGTAATAATTAATTCGTTTTTCACTTACTTCTTTTTCAAGATGAATAAAAGCTTGTTCTATTCTTTTGTAGAATTCATTCTTTCTTCTTTCATCGTCTGTTATTTGTGAGTAAGTAAGAAAGTATTCCGGATTATGAAGAAGGTAAACATCAATTCTTTCAAGGTTCAAACGTTCGAGAGATCGGGTTATCTGATCTTCTAAAAAATCCGGATGAATGCAATGCCACAGATCAGGTGCACATTTTGTCACTTCGGGAAAAGATTGCCCATTGATTTCTCTTTCCGATGCCAGATCAAAATTACTGCCCTGGATATATCCGCCTTTTGAAACGATAACAATCTCATCCCTGGATATATTACCTTCTAATATCAATTCGTTTAAAACCTTGCCAACAAGTTTTTCACTGCCGCCATCGGCGTAGTTTGCTGAAGTATCTATTATATTAATACCTGCGAGGATTGCCTTTCTAAGTGATTTCTCGTGGGATTTTACTCCAATATCCACCCTATACGATCCAAATCCGCAGATTGAGACATTATAATTCGTCTTACCCAGAGTTTTGTACTTAATCAAGGGGTGTGACTCAGTAAAAGTAGATGTTTTGTTCGTTTTTTCCATAAAGTTTTGAATAATTTATTGCGAAACTATGAAAAAAGAGCGAGTAATCTATATTCCGAAATTCTTTTATATGTTAGTCTAATCGTTTATATTTGTGCCCTAATTAATTCTAATCAGGAGTAGAAATGGCTAAACAGCAATCCTTTGCAGATAAAGCTAAAGGAAAGAAAAAAGTTGAAGGTGTTACAGTTAAGGTTATAAAATCTGTCAAATCAGAAAAAGGCTCTTACAAATTCAACGAAAAGTACGTTAAACTTTCCGATATAAGCAAAGTTACGGACATTAAATAATAAAAAGAGCGGTCTGAAACCGCTTTTTTTATTTCTATTTTCTACTGTTTTCCCTTCTTCTTTAATTTTCCTGTTTTTACTTGCATTAAAGGTATAAAATATTATATTAAACAAACTTTTATAGCATCGAATACTTTTACATTATTATTTTTTGCTAATTAAGGGGTATATACTTTTTCACAAATCAAGGAGGTTTACTAATGATTAAACCAAGAAAAATGAAATTCTACGGATTGAAGGATATTGATGATATCCCTCAATTGAAGCTACTAACAGATGAAGAAAGATTTAGTATTAAAGTTGTATCAAATGTATTACCATTCCGTGTGAATAATTATGTTGTTGAAGATTTGATTGATTGGAATAATATACCCGATGACCCCATATATCAGCTTACTTTTATGCAGAAGGAAATGCTGACGGATGCACAATTCAATAAAATGGCTGATGTTCTTAAAAAGTCTGATGCCTCTCCTGAAGAAATAAAACAAACAGCGGAACAAATAAGGCTTGAACTCAATCCCCATCCTGCAGGACAAAGGCTTTACAATGTACCGAAAATTGATGACGAGCCTGTTCCCGGTGTTCAGCATAAGTACAGAGAAACAGTTTTAGTTTTTCCTTCTGCCGGACAAACTTGTCATGCATACTGCACATTTTGTTTTCGATGGGCTCAGTTTGTCGGTATGACTGATCTGAAATTCGCTACCGATGAATCCAAACGTTTTCAGGATTACCTTCAAAATCAGACAGATGTAACGGATGTACTTTTTACCGGCGGTGATCCGATGATAATGAGTGCGAAGAATCTTGCTGTTTATATTGAACCATTATTGGAACCTGAGTTCGATCATATTCAGAATATAAGAATTGGAACTAAGTCAGTTGCATACTGGCCATATAAATTTGTAACCGACAGAGATTCCGATGACACACTAAGACTTTTTGAGAAGATTGTAAAATCCGGTAAACATCTGGCGATAATGGGACACTACAATCATTGGATTGAACTATCAACCGATATAGCTCAAGAGGCAATAAGTAAAATAAGAGATACGGGAGCTCAAATAAGAACTCAATCTCCATTGATAAAACATGTAAATGATGATCCTGCTATATGGGCAAGAATGTGGAAAGATCAGTTAAGTCTTGGGTTGATTCCATATTACTTCTTCGTTGAGCGCAATACAGGTGCAGAAGATTATTTTTCCATTTCTCTTCATCGTGCTTATGAAATTTATCGTGAGGCAATTCGTGGTCTTTCAGGATTATGCAGAACTGTTAGAGGTCCTTCAATGTCTGCTCTGCCCGGTAAAGTAGCAGTTGAAGGAATTGCAGAAATAAAAGGTGAAAAAGTGTTTGTACTCACAATGCTTCAGGGCAGAAATCCAGATTGGGTAAAACGTCCTTTCTTTGCAAAGTATGATGAAAATGCAAAATGGCTTAATGATCTTAAACCAGCATTCGGTGAAGAGAAGTTTTTCTATAAAGATGAACTTGATATGATAATCAAGGCCAAACACGGACAGATGTTTTTCGATGTTCTGTCTGAAGAAAATTTTATTACGGAAGCCTCTGAAGATTGGGACGGTTGATATTAAGCTGAGGATGAGGCTAAGGCTTATTACAAATAATGTCTGGTTTAGTCTTAATCCTCAACTTTAATTTAGTATTATCCATGTGGAAAATTCACTAATTTTACTTTTGGATAACACGAATATATTATATGTTTGAAAATTCTAACTCCATTTTGAATTTTTACTCCGTAAAACAGTTTCAAACTATTTTTCGGATATACACTAAAATATTAACCCCGTTTTTAATCTTTACATTTGTTTTAGGTTACATGAATATCATACTATTTGAGAGTCGTATTCTGGAACCATACCTAAATTTCCTTTTTATAGCTATAATTTCATCTGCACTTATAATTGTTCCATATTTTCTTTATATACTTTTCATCGAAAAGAAGAAAAAATGGATTTTATCATTTTTCATTTTCGTCGTTATACCTTTCATCATAGCATATATGATATTTCAACAATTTTTCTTTAGTATGATGGGCGCATATTTCCCGGTTTTGTTCTATGGAGTTTATTGTCTTTTATTAAAATCTGAAGTAGATAGATGGCTAAGCCGGTATTACAGGCATCAGGCAAAACAAGAAGCAGAAACAGAGAAAGCTAAAGAGGAAATAAAAATTAACAACCCATTTTAATTTAAATGAATGAATGTATTGAAAATAACCGGAGATTAATTAAAGATGTTGATGCAGTACAAAGATTTAGAAATATATTATTCTACCAGAGACAGATTTCGCATTCAGTATTTCTTCTACTTTTTATAATACAATATCCATTATTTATTCTTTTAACTTACATTTCATCAGATCCGCAGTTTATAATTAAGATTGCAATTAGTGTTATCGCTCTAGCAGCAATACTTTTTACCCCATATATTTTTTATGTACTGATAAAGGAGAAAAAATTTGGGTGGATTGTAATTTTCTTTGCAATGATAATAATCCCACTATTACTTGCACATATTTTATTCCAGGGCGAGTTCGTTTATGAAGGACTAATGCTTATTCCGCTTGCTTCATTTTATTTTTATTGTTACCTGATAAAGTTTGAAGTTGATAAGTGGTTAAATGAATACTATTCATTCCAAGAATTATTACAGCAGAAGAAAGAAAGAGAAGAAAAAAAGTTGAAGGAGTTATGGTGATGCTTTCTGTTTGCAGTATATATAAGAAATTCCACCTCTTACTCAAATAACTCAAGTGGAAAAACTCCTTCGTGTGCAAGCAGTTTTTCCTTAACATCAATTCCTGCTGCGTATCCGGTCATACTTCCGTCTGCACCGATAATTCTGTGACAGGGAATGATAATGGGAATAGGATTAGCTCCATTAGCTTTACCAACCGCACGGATTGTTTTTATGTCACCAACTTTCAAAGCAATTTCCTTATATGTTTTAGTCTTTCCGAAAGAAATTTTGCTTACTTCTTCCCATACCTTCTTTTGAAACTCTGTCCCCTTTGGATTTAAGGGCAAATCAAACTTTTCCCTGCTGCGGTTAAAATATTCTCTCAACTGCTGAAACACATTAAACATGTATGGATCATCCGGCTGAAGTTTGGTTGCATTTTCTTTAAATGAATACGGAGTTTTAGGATTGATATGTATTTGCTCTATTCCATCGGCGGAAGCCACAACGGCAATCTTAAACTTGGAAATATTATCTATTGCGTAGAATAAATTTGAAGACATTTTTCTATGAAGTGAAAATTCATTCCGAAAATATGAAAAGAAAATTTAAGATGAAATGAAAGGGAGAATAAAAAAGGCGACTCTTCCGAATCGCCTTAATATTTAGTTTATTCCTATTAACAAATATCCGATAACCATTAACGAATTACGATTAACGATTTTTGATTGTGAAGTATTCCCTAAGCCGCAACAACCGTAATAGATGGATTAATATCTCGTCTCAGCAAACCTTCAATTGCCATCAAGGTTCCGCTTATTGCACTTGGACAGCTTCCGCAAGCACCCTGATATCTTATCCTTACAGTAAGACCATCGATGCCAAGCACTTGAAGTCCACCGCCGTCACCGGCAAGTGCTGGTCTTACTTTCTGATCTAAAAGTTCATTTACTTTTTTAAGCAGTTCGTTGGATTCTTCCTCTGTTACTGTTACTTCCTTTTCTTCAGGTATAAGGTCAGGATTAAAATCTTTAAGGAAATTAATGAATGGTCTTTGTATCTGTCCCCAATTTGCATCGGTGGACTTTTCAATCGTTACAAACTTATCCATATAGAAAACAGAAACAACTCCGTCAATATCAAAAATGCCTTTTGCAAAAGGATCGTCCTGGGCTGAGTTTTTATCAGGATATTGTCTTGTTTCAGTATTTAGTAATTTTTTATTAAGAATAAATTTTAATGCGTGTGGATTTGGGGTTAAATCAACATCTTCTACCATTAACATATCGTACCTCTGTAATTTATTGTTAGTTCAAAAATAAACTTTACTGTTTTGCTCTGCAAGTCAGTTAGAGGCCATAACATCAAAATTTCATTAGAAATTCCGCATTAGTTATTTTTAGTTTATTGTTTACAGTAATTTATTTGCGGAAAACTAAAGACTTATTGCACTCTTAGTGAAACTATGTGCCCTAAGCGCCTAATTAGTGAGAAAAATTTACCACTAAGACACATAGAGCACTAAGAAACACTAAGTTTTTCTCAACTTTTTAAGAAGAAATTTTTTATATGAAAAAAATACTAATTGTTTTTACAGGCGGCACATTTTCAATGAAAATTGATGATAAAACCGGCGGCGCTGTTCCTCATTTTTCAGGAAATCAACTGATGGAAATGATACCTGGGGCATTGCAACTTGCTGAAATTGAAACGTTTGATTTCGGTAAATATCCGGGTCCTCACGTAACTCCCGAACTGATGCTTCAGCTTTCAAAAAAAATAAAAGAATTTCTATCAACCGGAAAATATGATGGAGTTATTATAACTCACGGAACAGATACACTTGAGGAAACTGCTTATCTTCTTGATCTTACAATCAAAACAGAAAAACCTATCGTTGTTATCGGCTCAATGAAAAACAGTTCAGAGCCTGACTGGGATGGTCCGCGAAACCTGCTGGATGCAATTCATATTTGTGTGACTGAGAATTCCAAGAACCTCGGTGTGCTTGTCTGCTTAAATGGAGAAATAAACGCAGCAAGCGAAGTAACAAAAATTTATTCGGATGAAGTGGATACGTTTCAGAGTCTGGATTTTGGTTCACTCGGCTTTGTTCAGAATGGAAGAGTGGTATATAACAGACTCCCCCGTAAACTTGAAATTCTGGAAACAGATAACATCAATACCAATGTTGACCTTATAACAGTATATGCCGGAATGGATGAAAAATTCTTTAAGTTTTCAGCAGACAGCGGAGTAGATGGAATTGTTGTTGAAGCTTTGGGAATAGGCAATGTTCCTCCAAAAGCTTTTTACGGAATTAAGTATGCAGTTGAAAAAGGGATTCCAGTAGTACTTGTTTCGCGCTGTCCTGCCGGTGAAACAGATTATGTTTACAGTTACGAAGGTGCCGGAGTTCATCTACATAATCTTGGTGTTTTGTTTACTGATTTTCTGAATGGACAGAAAGCAAGAATAAAGCTTATGCTTGCACTCGGTAAAACAAAAGATATGGGTGAGTTAAGCAAAATATTTGATAATTAATACAAAATTATTAGCGCAGCATCTCATCAATCCTGTTACGAAGAGCTTTCAATTCCTTTTTTGTTGATTGACTTATCAGCAGCATCTCTTCTCCTGTAAGATTGGAATTAAGAAGATCATACATCCTCTGAACAAATACCGTAAAAGTGTACCTGTAATGATCACGCTTCCACTCGTCTTCTTTTTTCTTTTTTGCTATCAGATCAATATCCTTTTTAAGGATTTCAATAACATTATCAATTCTGGGTTTTAAGTGGTTTTGCATAATATTCTCTCTCAAATCAATTGGTAATAGAATTCGTGATAAAAACTCTAATAAGCTTTAATTTTTATATTGCTTAATCAGTATTGTGAATTAATATCATATATTCTAACTTAATGTCAACAAAATGAATTTCTATTAAAATGAAAATTAAAAAAATACTTTTAATACCATTTTTATTTTTACTGATCGTTTCCTGCGACAGCGGTATAGAGCCCAAACCCGAACCGGATTTTGAACAAATATCCGGCTTCAAAGGCAGTGTAACCTTTAGCGGAGAATGGCCAGACAGCATTAAGCGCACGCACATTGTGATATTTAAGAACCCACTTCTTCAGGCATCCGATTTTGTTATTACTAATTTAAGATTCATCAGTAATGAAATTCCTTTTGGCAGCTTAGCGTATAACTTCAGTTCACTTGATTCTGCAGTTATTCCACCGGCTCCGGGACCATTTGAACCGGGCGAATATGCTTATGTGGCTGTTGCGCATCAGGCAACCGAAAATCTTTCCCTTGCAAGAAGGGACTGGTTTGTATCCGGAGTTTATTATTCCAATGGAAACACATCGACTCCCGGAATAATGTTAGTTCCCGAGGATAGAATGGTTGAAAACATTAATATAAATTGCGATTTCAATAACCCCCCACCTCAGCCTCCGGGTGGAAATTAATTTTCTTATACTAATTAAAGTACAGTATTTCAGATGAAAAAAATATTAATTCTGATTTTTATATTATTTGCCGGACTGACTTACTCACAATCCTATAGTATTGCCGGAAAAGTAATTGACCAGCAATCCAATCCTGTTCCCGGTGTTAACATTATTCTGCTTAATACTACAATAGGAACTGCGACAGATTTAAATGGTAATTATGAAATTAAAAATCTTTCCCCCGGCGTTTATGGAATTGAATTTTCTGCAATAGGATTTGAAAGGCAGAGAAGAAACAGAGTTATAATATCAAATAGTTCTGTAACTCTGAATATTATCTTAAAACCTCAGGCAATAAAAACAGATGAAGTAATTGTTACTGCCGGCAAGTATGAACAGAAAAAATCTGATCTTCCAGTGAGTACAGAAATTCTATACGGCAGCGAACTGCTTGAAAGAAATTTCAGTAATCTTGAAGATGCAATGAGGTATGTGCCTGGTATAACAATGACTGAAGACCAGGTCAGCATCCGCGGCTCAAGCGGGTACGGAAGAGGCGTAGGAGCACGAGCATTATTTACACTTGATGGAATTCCTTTTTATACCGGTGATACCGGTGAGATTGTCTGGGAGATGGTTCCTGTTACACAGCTTCATAGAATCGAGATTATAAAAGGTGCAGCAAGTTCACTTTATGGCTCATCAGCTATTGGCGGGGTGATCAGCGGCTTGACCGGAGATATTTCCGAAACACCAAAAACTATTATTAATGCTTTTTACGGATTTTATGATAAACCACATTACGATGAATGGAATTGGTCAAACAGCACCCGACCCTTTAATGGTATTTCAGTTACGCATTCGCAGAAAATTGAAGATTTCGGATTTAACCTTTCATTTCAAAGATTGGAAGATCAGGGTTACAAAAGAGATGATTTTTCAAAAAAGTACACGGGTTTCATAAAAGCTGCTCATCAGTTTACTCCAGCTTCATCACTAACTCTTATTGCTAATACATTTAACAAAAGAGGCGGCAGCTTTCTTTACTGGAAGGATTCCAGAAATGCACTGGTTACATCTGATAATGTTGACGTAAATCGTATTAATACTAACAGATATTTGTTTGGATTGATCTATAAAAATGTTCTGAATGATAAAACAGCAATGAACATAAAAACAAGTTATTACAGAAATAACTTTGAGGACAATGGAAACCCTTCAAACGAATCAACTTCGCACCTTTACCGTGGGGAAGTACAGTTTAATATTAGTCTGTCAAATTCTATAATGCTTACTACCGGTTTGGAAGCAATTCCTTCAAACGTTAACTCTAGTTTATTCGGAAACCCTTCGGCATTCAGTACCGGTGCTTATGCAGTAACAGACTTCACCTTCAATTTCCCCTTAATAACCAGTGTTGGCTTGCGTTACGATTATACAAAGCTTGACTCGCTTGATGCTTCAAGTGCAATTTCGCCAAAACTTGGGCTTAATTATAAACTTTCCGGCAACTTCATAATTCGTTCATCTTTAGGAACCGGATTCAGAGCACCATCTCTTGCTGAAGCTTTTACATCAACATCAACAAGTGGAATAACTGTTAAACCGAATCCCGATATAAAACCGGAAAACAACATTACGTTTGAGTTTGGTGTAAACTATTTGCCAA
>DATHSU010000440.1:0-3015 GCA_035463895.1 Ignavibacteriaceae bacterium
TTGTAGAGAGTGACTGTTCAATACCCGGCTACCCGAATATTTTTGTTATTGGCGATGCTGCCTTTATGAATGACGATAAGGGGCAAGCACTTCCCGGTGTTGCTCCTGTTGCAATGCAGCAGGGAAGGTTTGTTGGCAGGCTTATTAAAAACGGACTTAACAAAAACAATCGAAAAAAGTTTATATACATCGATAAGGGAAGTATGGCAACTATCGGTAAGGCAAAAGCAGATGCTATGATAAAAGGATTAAAGCTAAGCGGATTGATAGCCTGGCTTGCCTGGTCATTTGTACATATATTCTTTCTTATCGGATTCAGAAACCGATTCCGTGTTTTTGCTGAATGGATCTGGTATTACATTACAAACCGACAGGGTACAAGATTAATTACTAATGCATTAAAGCAAAGAAAATAGAATTAATTTGATGACACAGAAAGTTTAACACTTATTGTTCATTTTAACGATTCACTAATCATTTATTTAATAGGGACTTGATTAAACCTTTCACTTAACTTAGATTTCGCATAAATAAATCTGAATCCGCTTTTGAAATTCCGAATATTTTATCTTTTATTAAACGTATTTTGCTTCTTTATACTTTCATCGGTATTTGCACAGCAAAAATATAACACTGTTACAGTTACGGATTCAATTCCAATCAACTTCGAAAATGAATATTACCTATCTGCCGTTAACATAATCCCCAACACTGAAATTATAACTTTGCGTGGAGATATAATCAGTAAAGAAGATTACAATATTTCGTATCAAACAGCATCATTTAAATTATCAGAATCGCTGCCGTATTCAATCTTTGATACCATCTATGTTACATACCAAAGTATGCGGCTAGGACTTCAAAAAGAATATAAACGCAGAAGTTTAGTTATCCGATATGATGACCAGACTGGAGATACAATAAGAACTTTGCAGTCTGAAAGCGGCGGCTTCAGTCCTGAGGCAATTTTTGGACCGGGAATTCAGAAGAGCGGTACAATAGTTCGCGGATTCACTGTAGGTACTACAAAAGATTTTTCACTCAACAGTGGATTGAGGTTGCAGCTCTCTGGAAGACTATCTGATGATATTGAAATAGTTGCTGCACTTACTGATGAAAATACACCTATTCAGCCGGAAGGAAATACAGAAAGACTTGAAGAACTGGATAAAGTTTTTATCCAGGTAAAACATCCTAATGCAATTGGAACTTTTGGCGACTACCAGCTTAAAAAACGATTTGGTGAATTCGGTGTGATCGACAGAAAACTCCAAGGGCTAATGGGGGAATTCTTTATTTCTGATTATTCAGGATATGTTGCTATTGCAAGTTCAAGAGGTAAGTTTAACTCGAACTTATTTAATGGAATTGACGGAGTTCAAGGTCCCTACCGTTTAAGTGGAATAAATAATGAACGCGACATTCTTATTATTGCCGGCACTGAAAAAGTTTTTGTAGATGGAATTGAAATGCTAAGAGGGGAGAATAATGATTATATCATCGAGTATTCCAACGCTACAATTACTTTTACTCCTAATAAACTAATAACTTCGGCTTCAAGAATTAGTGTTGATTTTGAATATACTGACCGTAGATTTGCCCGGAGTTTTTTCGGTGCCGGAACTAGCGGAAAGTTTTTTAATGATAAACTGGATATTAAATTTCAATATCTTCGTGAAGGAGACGATCAGGATGCACCAATTGATATTGCGCTCTCAGATGCAGATAAAGAAATTCTATCTCTTGCAGGTGATGACAGAAATAAAGCAGTTAAATCAGGTGTAACTTTAGCTGAACCGGATTCTCTGGGAAATATAAAAGGTACATACACAAAAGTAGATACATTAATTAATGACGAACTATACTCATTCTACATCTTCGATCCGGGGGCACCTAATTCACTATACAATGTTAGCTTTAGTTTTGTTGGCGAAGGCCAGGGGGATTATATCCGTGAGAGTATAGGCAATTACAGATTTACAGGTATAGGAAATGGCGGATATCTTCCAGTCATTATTTTGCCGGTACCCCAGTTAAAACAAATTGGAAATTTCGTTGTTGATATTAATCCTATAAAGGATTTGTTTATTAGTCTGGAATATGCTGGAAGTCTCTGGGATAAAAACCGGTTCTCAAATCTTGATGAAAAGGATAACTATGGTTATGCCAGAAATATTTCTTTGAGACTGAATCCCATTGAAGTAAAAATAGGATCTTTAAATTTAGGTAAAGCAGGATTAAGCTATAAAGACAGATTCATTCAGGATAGATTCACTTCTGCAGATAGATTTAATGAAGTTGAGTTTAACAGAAATTATAATACTCTGCAATCCCGCGAATCTGAAGATGAATTATTAAGGGAAATTGGATTAATATTACTTCCTAGTGTTAATTTTAAGCTCTCGTCTTCTGCAGGATTTTTACGAAAGGGTGATAGCTTTTCTTCTGACAGATTTAATAACATTCTTTCATTTTCGGATAATAAAACATTCGGTTTAAACTACAATCTTGATTATGTGAAATCAAAAAATGCACTACTCTCAAGCAGCTGGTTCAGGCATAAGGCGGATGCTTATTACAGATATTTAATCTTTAAACCGGGTTTTGAATTTATTGCTGAGGATAAAGTTGACAAGCGGACAAACTCCGATTCTCTAATTGCTGGCAGCTTGAAATATTTTGAGTACATACCCTCACTTCAATTGGTTGATGTGGATGGATTTAATTTTACTACCAGGTATTCATTGCGTGAGGAGTACCTTCCGGTTGAAGGAGTTATGCGAAATGAATCAATTGCAAACACGCACTCATATGAGGCATCCTATTCAGGTATTCGCGAAGTTAACACCTCACTGAATCTTACTTTTAGAGATAAAAAATATTCAGTCAGCTTTAAGGAAAAGGGCTTTCTTGACAGCGAAACTATCCTGGTCAGGTCGCAATCACGTTTCAGATTTTGGGAAAGAATACTTAACGGTGACCTTTTCTACGAAGTCTCCACACAGCGGTCTGCTC
>DATHSU010000441.1:0-1882 GCA_035463895.1 Ignavibacteriaceae bacterium
AAACTGAAATTAATAATTTTGGTTTTGATGTAGAACGCTGTGCGCTAAGCGCTGAGTGCCAAGCCTGGAAGAAGATTGGATTTATTCAAGGCAATGGTAACAGCAACAGCCCGAAGGAATATTCTTTTACAGATAATCCCGCGACAGGGAACAAATATTATTACCGCTTAAAGCAGATTGATTCTGATGGTCAAACAGAATACAGCAATGTCATAAGTATTGATCTTAATATTCCAAATCAATATGCATTGTATCCGAACTATCCAAATCCTTTTAACCCAACAACCAGCATAACTTATAATCTTCCGGCAGATGGACATGTATCACTGAAAGTTTTTGATGTGTTAGGAAGTGAAGTGGCAACGCTGGTTAATGATAATCAAATATCGGGAGTATACACAATTCCTTTTAACGGTAAAGATATATCAAGCGGTGTTTATATCTGTAAAATAACGGCTGATAATTTTAACTCTTCAATAAAAATGATTTTGATGAAATAATCTTAATAAGGAAACAATAAAATGAAAAAAATATTTTACTTTATAATAATACTCTCAGTAGCAAACACAGTATTTGCTCAAAACAAAAAGTTAACACTATACTATCCTGACAGCACTAAAGTAGTAAACATTGCCGGACTTGATTCAATGGTAATTTTTATTTGTGGCGTTAGTAAAGTTAGTTATGGAGGGAAAGATTATAACACAGTTTTAATTGGTGACCAATGCTGGTTAAAAGAAAATCTTGATGTCGGTGAAATGATTCAGGGAGCTTCAAACCAGACGAATAATAGCATAATTGAAAAATACTGCTATGGCAATAATCCCGCTAATTGTTCAACTTACGGTGGATTCTATCAATGGGATGAAATGATGCAATACAGCACAACACCCGGCACACAGGGAATTTGTCCTGATGGCTGGCATATTCCGACATTAGCTGAATTTGAGACACTAAAAGCAACTGTAAATAATGATGGTAATGCACTTAAAGCAATCGGTCAGGGCACCGGCGGCGGTGCAGGGACAAATACAAGCGGTTTTTCTGCGTTGTTGACGGGCCTCCGTAGCGTCTATGGTGATTTCAACGGTTTAGGTTTCACCACTGACTTTTGGAGTTCTACGGAGTACAGTATTACTTATTATGCTATCAACCTGCGCCTGAACCGTAGTGGTAGTACTATTAACTTACTCAGTAGTGAGAAGGTAAACGGGCATAGTGTTCGTTGCATTAAAGATTAGATCTGAATGAAATTTTTAACTCTGATATTATTTTTTCTGCTTGGTTCATCTACAAGTCTAACACAGAAGATTAATATCATGGTTGAAAATCTCCACAGCGAGAAAGCAATACTTTATTCCTTATCGGGTGAAATTCAGACATTTGTTGATTCATTATCAATTGTATCAAAAGGAATATTTAAATTCAACTTAAACCAGCAGCACTCAGGATTCTACAGATTATCTTTCGACAATAATAAAAGAGTTGACTTTATTTATGACAATGAAGATATAGAAATAGAAACTGATGCGAACAATATTCTTGACAGCTTAAAGATCATTAAATCAGAATCAAACAAAATTTATTATGACTTCATTAATCTTAACAAAAATTATAAAACCAAAACAGAACTGCTTCAGTTAATACTTGCCAGGTATCCTCAAACAGATGATTATTATCAAACTACGAAAGAAAAACTCAACCAGGTTCAGGAAGAATATTTATACTTTATAAATGTAACAGCTCAAATAAATCCAAATTCATTTATTGCGAGATATGTTAGGTCAGCACAACTGCCATTTGTTGAAGCTGAAGTTCCATTCGATGAGCAGTTGTTGTATCTGAAAACTCACTCACTCGATAAAGTCAATTTTAATGATGA
>DATHSU010000442.1:0-4268 GCA_035463895.1 Ignavibacteriaceae bacterium
ATAAGATCAGAGAAGTATTTAATGCAGAAGTTGTTTCGATCTCAACTTACGATGAAGGTTCTGATACTATGCATCATCGTTATGTAGTTGAAAAGGATGAAAGGTTTTATTTCGATCATCCGCTGCCGATTGACCTTGATAGAAAAGAAATAATCCAAACAAAACTGCCATTAATTTTTGGATCAAGTCAGGAAATTATTAATCATAGTGGTGATCAGGTGCTTGATGGAGAAATGCCTGAGTCATTTTTAGGAGTACCGATCATTCATAATCAAAAAGTAACCGGA
The DNA here is from genome assembly GCA_035463895.1 of Ignavibacteriaceae bacterium. Lineage (GTDB taxonomy): Bacteria > Bacteroidota > Ignavibacteria > Ignavibacteriales > Ignavibacteriaceae > JAGXRK01. The sequence goes on from DATHSU010000442.1 coordinate 288, forward strand.
GTGATCACTATTCAGGATCTGGATAAAAAAAATCTTTACTCGGAAAAAGACGGACAGTTACTGCTTACACTTGCTTCTAACATGGGTGTTGCCCTTGAGAACGCAAGATTATTTGAAGAAACTAAAAGATTACTTAATGAAACGCAGCAAAGAAATGTTGAACTGGCAATATTAAATGCCATTCAGGAAGGGCTTGTAATGGAGATGGATTTCAATTCCATCATCAAGCTGGTCGGTGATAAGTTTAGAGAGGCATTGGGATTCCTCGATCTCGGCATAAGAATTTATGATAAAGAAAAAAATATTCTTCATTTCCCTTATGAATATGAACACGGAGAAAGACTGTATATTGAATCAATGGAGCCGACCCCATTATCCAGGTATGTTCTTGAAACCGGCAAAATGCTATTATTAAAAAAAGCGACCGACGAAGAAATAGCAAAACTGGGAATAACTGAAGAAACTACTATCCCGGGGACTGATGCAAGTAAATCACTTGTCTTTGTTCCGATCATGATAGGATTAGAAGCGAAAGGGCTGATTTTAATTGAAAACTATGAAAAGGAAGACGCATTCAGTGAATCAGAAGTAAGATTACTGACAACAGTTGCGAACAGTATGAGCGTGGCTCTGGAGAACGCCCGTTTGTTTGATGAGACTAATCGACTTTTGAAAGAGACAGAGCAAAGAAGTGCTGAGTTGTCTGTTATTAACAGTGTTCAGGAAGGATTAGCAAAAGAACTTGATATAAGCGGAATTTATACACTTGTCGGCGAACGTTTATGCAGCTTATTCCCGGATTCACAAACTCTTGTTATTCGTTCATTCGATCACGAAAAGGGTCTGGAAATTTGGCATTATGCAATCGAAAAAGGAGAGAGACTGGAAGTAGCACCCCGTCCTTTTAATTGGGCAAATAAGTTACTTATAGAAACAAAGAAACCGCTTGATATTAGAACTAATTATATCGAGACCGCTCAAAAATACGGCGGGCAGGGTGTTACACAGGGCAAACCGCCTAAATCAGCCGTGTTCGTTCCGATTATTATCAACGATACTGTAAGAGGTTCAATCAGTTTACAGAATATTGATAAAGAAAATGCTTTTAATGATTCTGATGTTCGATTAGTAACTACACTTGTTAATAGTATGAGTATTGCTCTTGAAAATGCGCGCTTGTTCGATGAAACACTCAGACTTCTTGATGAAAGTAAAAAACGAACTGCTGAATTAGGTACAGTAAACAGTATCAGTCAGGCAATAGCGGGTCATTTAGAAATTGATAAATTGATCTATCTTGTAGGTGAGAAGGTCAGGGCCTTATTTAATGCAAATATTGTATACCTGGCATTACTTAATAAGGAAAGTGAAAGGATTGAATTTCCTTATGGTTATGGTGATGACTATCCACCTCTGAAACTAGGAGAAGGTCTAACCTCACATATAATTCTTAAAAAAGAACCGTTACTTATTAATGGTGATGCGGGTAAAAAAACTAAACAACTTGGTGTTAAAAGAATTGGAACACGCTCAGCATCGTATCTAGGAGTTCCTATTCCTGTTGGAGATGAAATTATTGGAGTGTTAAGTGTTCAGAGTACAGAAAAAGAAAACGTATTTTCTGAAGATGATATGAGACTCTTGAGTACGCTGGCGGCTTATGTTGGTATTGCAATAAATAATGCTAATGCTTATGAAGAACTGAATAAAACTTTAGAAAATCTTAAATCCACGCAGGATCAGCTTGTTGCCCAGGAAAAACTTGCATCACTTGGGCAATTAACTGCTGGTATTGCTCACGAAATAAAGAATCCGCTAAACTTCGTGAATAACTTTTCGGAACTGTCAGTTGGTTTAGTTGATGAATTGCATGAAGAATTTGAAAAATTCAGCAGCAAGTTCAATGAAGAAGAATTGAATGAATTAAAAGAAATTCTTGATACTCTTAAGCAGAATTCTGAAAAGATAAAAGAACATGGAAAGCGCGCCGATAGCATAGTCCATAGTATGCTTCAGCATTCAAGAGGAAAGACAGGCGAAAAGCAGCCAACTGATATTAATTCGGTGCTTGAAGAAGACCTGAATTTAGTTTTTCATGGAATGCGGGCACAGGATAGCTCTTTTAATATAAAAATTGAAAAAGATTTTGATAACAATATAAAACCGGTGAACTTAATACCGCAGGATATCAGCCGTGTATTTCTGAATATTCTTACTAACGGATGTTATGAAGCTCATAGAAAAAAAGTTGAACTTAACTTCGAGAGTCAAGCCAAAATTGTAGTAAAAACTTCAGAAACCGATAAACACGTTGAAGTCCGGATTAAAGACAATGGAAACGGAATTCCAAAAAAAATCAGAGACGATCTATTTAAACCTTTCTTTACTACAAAACCTGCTGGTAAAGGTACTGGTCTCGGGCTTTCAATAAGTTATGATATAGTTGTGAGGGAACACCACGGTGAACTTTTATTTGAAACAGAAGAAGGAAAGTACACCGAATTTATAATCAGGCTTCCAAAGAATTTAAAGAACTAAACCATATGAATAATTCAAAACCCAAAATACTTGTTGTTGATGACGAACCGGATCTGGAAATGCTGATCAGGCAGAAATTCAGAAAAGAAATCAGAGACGGCAAATATAATTTCGTCTTTGCCGGTAACGGTGTTGAAGCTCTTAAAAAATTAAATGACGATCAGGAAATTGAGCTGGTTCTAACCGACATCAATATGCCTGAAATGGATGGACTTACTTTGCTGGCTAAAATTAAAGAACTAAACAATCCTCTGCTTCATTCAGTAATCGTATCAGCTTATGGAGACATTCTTAACATAAGAACAGCAATGAACGGCGGTGCTTTTGATTTTGTTGTAAAGCCAATTGATCTGACAGATCTGGAAATCACAATTAATAAAGCTGTTGATAATCTTTCTACCTTTAAAAAAGCTTTAAAATCCAGAGATGAGCTGATGTCTGTTCGTAAAGAACTTGAAGAGGCCAGAGCACTTCAATTATCCATGCTTCCTGCTTCCACTCCTGAAACCAATGAATTTGATTTTGGCGTTTTTATAGAAACTGCTAGCGAAGTTGGCGGTGATTATTACGACTTTACCTTTAAAAAGGATGGATCACTTAATATCGCTATCGGAGATGCCACGGGACATGGAATGAAAGCCGGTATAATGGTCTCTATAATGAAAGCTCTTTTTATTTCAGATTCGTCTGAATTACATCTTATCGACTTCTTTAGTAATTCCAACAAGACTATAAAAGCCCTTAATCTGGGCAGGATGATGATGGCATTTACTGTTTTAAATATAAATAAGAATCGGGTACAATTTATTAATGCTGGTATGCCGCCGATATTTATTTATAGAAATTCTACTAAAAGTGTTGTAGAGTTTGAGACACAATGTATGCCTCTGGGTGCTATTTCTGAAATGTACTTTAAAATAACTGAATTTGAAATCAATTCAGGTGATACTATTCTGATTCTTAGCGACGGTTTACCCGAGTTGTTTAATTATATGGGTATGGCTTATGGTTATGAAAGAGTACAAACAGAATTTCAAAAACTTGCTGATAAAACCCCTGCAGAAATAATCGAAGGATTAAAATTAAGCGCTGCAGAATGGGCAAAAGGAACAGAACCTGATGATGATATAACGTTTGTGGTAATTAAAGTAAAATGATTTTTTGTACTCAATAGCCACGACCTTCAGGTCGTGGAATAATTATTCTTAAGGCGTATCGGCTTTAGCCAAAATTTGGGCTAAAGCCCAACGACATTTTTTGATACTCCAACCCCGACCTGAAGGCCGGGGCAATTTAAAATCTTATATATGGTGAATTTTATGAAAGTAACATTTTTTAAGAATCTAATAATCCTTGTGATATTTGTTTTTTCATCCTCAATAATATCTCAGCAAAAACTAAAAACAGAAGCCAATGCGGATATTGTTGAATACACTAACAGAG
>DATHSU010000443.1:0-13593 GCA_035463895.1 Ignavibacteriaceae bacterium
CTCAGTATCTTTAACCGCCACCTCTCCTGTTTTTTCCAGGTCAACTTTTTTAACTTCATCTTTAATTACGGGTGTTTCAGGAATTTCTGCCGGCGAATCATCTTTTCGAATAATTCTTATCTGAGTTTGTTCCTCAACTTCATTTTCCATCAGATCTGTTTCAGTAACTTCTGTCTCGGATTTTTTATCTTTTCGTTTCTTTTTCTTCTCCTCGCCTAATTTTTTAATCTTATCCAGGTTTTCAACTTTTTCATCTGCTGATTTCTCCCACTCGTCTTTAACTTTACCAACAGAGCTTACGAACAAACTCTTAATAAATGAAAAGATTTTTTCAAATTTTATATCAAAAGAAATTATCATCAATACAACAAAGGATGCAATTAAGAGAAGTATGCTTCCAATTCCACCAAGAATTCCGGCAAAGAAATTACCAAGGATATCCCCTATACCGCCGGCGAGCTCAAATATTGAAGCAAACACTTCATAATTAGTCCTTAGCACTCCGAAAAATGAAGAGATTATCAGTGCTGCCAATAATGCAAAGTTCGAGAGATGTACAAACATCCTGAAACTGATTTTTCTGAAGAAGAACAAACCAAAAAGAAAAAGAATGAATGGCACTGCAATTGAGAAATATCCCAGTACATCCTTTACCAAAAATTTTGAAATATGTGCCCCTGTAACTCCAAGCCAGTTGTAAGTATCTATCTTCGTGTTGAATGAAATACTTAAATCATCAAAATAATTGGTAAGCATTGCTTCGTCTCTTCGATCGAATGTGAGAATACTAACGAACAGGTAGACAGAGAAAAGAATAATAAGTATTCCTATTATTTTCTTTTTCTTATCACCTGATACATTGAAGTAACTGCTTCCGTTGGATTTTTTGCCATCAGCACCGTTACGCTTAGTATTTTTATTTTTTCTAAGAGGCATAGTTTCTATAGTTCAGGTTTGAGCCTGCCCACTCAAGGTAGGTTCAAGTCATTTCCTCTATGACAAAGCTTTAACCGTTCCATTCTTAAATATTGGGATTACTTCCATTGAATTAAGCTGACCACAGAATTCAATATCTTTTTCAAATCCGTTTTCAAGTAATATTTTTCCGTGTTCACACTTTTTCATCATTTCAACTAAATCGGAACCAAATTTATCATCCAGAGATATTACAGCAAGTGCAGAGTCATTTAGGATCATGTTTTTATTCAATGCCCTAATTTCTTTTGTTAGTCTGCCGGCGCAGACGGAATCTTCAAGTGAAAATAGATTGTTTCTTCCTGCACATAAGATTTCAACATCTTTGCCTAATTCGACTAAATGCTTTGCAACCGCAGATAAATTTAGAAACGAACAAATGATAAGATTTTCTGAAAATTTTGCTTTAACAATTGCTTTAGTTCCATTTGTAGTATAAAAAACTATTGACTTACCTTCAACAATTTTTTTTACATACTCAAAAGGTGAATTACCAAGAGCAAACCCTTCGATTTTTTTTGTATTTCTTTCACCACCAAGCAAAGTTTGACCGCCAAACATTCCACCCGATACTTTAACAGCAAACTCAACAGTTCCAACCGGTATAACTTCTTTAGCTTTATTCTTAATAGCCTGAGTAATAACAGAAGTCGCCCTTAATACATCAATAACAACAGTTGTTTTGTTAGTGAAGTACAGCTCATCAGCATTAACCGGTGAAAAGAGAACGTTTGCTTTCATAGATCAATCTTACTTTTTCACAAAAGGCAGTTTAACAATCTCAGCTGGAACTTCTTTATCCCTGATAACAAAATTTATTTTGGTACCAATATCAGAATTGTCTTTTTCAACATATCCGAGTGCAATTGGCTTTTCTGTTACCGGGCTGACCGTTCCACTTGTAATATGGCCAATTGTATTTCCATTTTTGGAAATATCGTATCCGTGCCGCGGAAAAGTTTTTTGTTCTGAAGTTATTGCGACTAATTTTCTTTTTATACCATCTGCTTTGATTTTTAACAATGCCTGCTGACCCACAAACTCTGGTTTATTTAGCTTTGTAATCCATCCAAGTCCTGCTTCTAACGGATTAGTGGTTTGATCAATATCATTTCCATATAAACAATAACCCATTTCAAGTCTTAAAGAATCTCTTGCTGCGAGTCCTGCAGGCTGAATATTAAATTCATTTCCTACCTCAAAAATTTTATTCCACAAATTTTCTGCATCTTTTTCATCACCCTTGAAGTAAAGCTCAAACCCTAGTTCACCTGTGTAACCGGTTCTTGAAACGATCATCTCAATACCTGCAATATTCATCTGAGTGAAATGATAGTATTCAAGATTAATTTCTTTGACGGTTAATTTCTGAAGGGTTTTGAGTGAGTTCGGGCCCTGAATTGCAAGCAGCGAATATTCATCGCTCTGATTGGAAAGATCAATACTGAACTTATTGTTTTCGTTCATCCATTTAAAATCTTTATCAATATTGGATGCATTGATAACAAGTAAAAAATGTTCGTCAGATATTTTATAGACCAGAAGATCATCAACAATGCCGCCATCAGGATAGCACATTGCCGAGTATTGAACTCTGCCGGTAAATAATTTTGAAACGTCATTTACAGTTATGTGCTGAACAAATTTTTCTGCATCTTTTCCCGAAACAAACACTTCTCCCATATGTGAAACATCAAAAATACCGACTGAATTTCTGACTGCTTTATGTTCTGCAATTATTGAAGAATATTGAATCGGCATTTCATATCCGGCAAATTCAACCATCTTTGCCCCTAGCTTTTTATGAATCTGATTGAACTTAGTGAGTTTCATTACAATTCCCGTATTATTAAATAAAAAAATCTTCCTTAAAATTAAAGAAACTTATCGGTTAAATCCGTTCCTGTTTTTTTTGAAATAAATTTAAATCTTCCCTGCGGAACAGATTCATCTTCTTCAATCTGAAGTCTTACAAAATATTTTAATTGAAACTTTAGTAGTGATCCCAGCTTACCTGCTTTAAGTTTTTCTGCCAGAAATGGATGGCATTTAATTATTAAACCAAATTCACGAGAATTTCTTCTAAACTTTTTCAGCCAGCTTTCAATATCATAAGTAAGATGAGATTCTTTGGTAAGGAATCCGCTGCCCATACAAACCGGGCAAACATCTTTCATTGCCTGCATGATATTCTGCCTTACACGCTGCCGGGTAATTTGAATCAATCCGAACTCAGACATTGGTAGCACAGATACTTTAGAGCGATCCTTACGGAATTCTTTTTTTAATTCATCATAAATCTTTTTACGGTTTTTTTCCTCTTCAAGATCAATAAAATCTACCACAATAATACCGCCAATATCTCTAAGCTTTAACTGTCTAGCAATTTCACGTGCGGCTTCAAGATCAGTTTTTAATGAATTCTGTTCCTGTTCTTTACTTTTTGCATACCTTCCGCTGTTTACATCTATAACAACCATAGCTTCAGTGTGTTCAATAATGAGGTATCCACCGCTTGGCATCGGAACTTTTCGTCCCATCAATGTTTTTATCTGCTCTTCAATCTTAAACGAATCAAATATTGGTGACTGAGATTTATAAGGTTCTATCTTATCAAGATATTCCGGCTGCACAAGCTGAACATAACTTTTTATTTGCTTGTAAAGTTTTTTTGAATCGATAAATACTTTTGAAATGTCGGGTGTTAGTAAATCACGAATGACGCTTGCCGTAGTACTCAGATCCTGATGGATCAGTGCTGGTGGTTTTTCCGTTTTTACTGCGGTTTCAATTTTCTGCCAGGAACGGATTAAGTTGTTCAGATCATCTTTAAGAGCTTCTTCAGTCTGATCTTTTGCAACTGTTCTTATTATCAGTCCGCAATTTTTCGGAAGAATTCCCCGCGCAATGCCGCGAAGTCGTCTTCGTTCTTTATAATCGTAAATTTTTTTGGATACACCAATTTTATTATCAAATGGCAGCAGAACACAAAATCTACCCGGAAGTGAAACTGATGATGTAACACGCACACCTTTGTTGTTTACAGGTTCTTTTGTTATCTGGATTATTATATCGTCGCCCTTACGTAGTTTGGGTATTACAGGGGCTTCAGGTTTTTTATGCTCAACAGAGGATTTTCCGCTCGATGATTCATCATCGTCATCTTCTTCATCGAGATCGGAATCATCTTCACCAATGATATCCTGAAACTGTTGAGTACGTTCGCCTATATCAGAAAAATGCAAAAAAGCATCGTGCTTCATGCCGATGTCTATAAATGCCGCCCTTATTCCCGGTAAAACTCTTGCAACTTTACCAAGATATATATCCCCCACCATTCTTCTGTTTTCAGGGTAATCGACAAAGAAGTCGACTAAGTTTCCATCTTCTGTGATAGCAACACGAGTCTGGTTTGAAGATGAATTTATTATAATTTCCTTTATCATAGGTAAGAAACTCTTTTGGTGAAAGTGAATATTTCATTCTGCCAAATTCATAATATTCAAGGCCCAAATTGATTTCCGCAACTTCCACACGGACATCAAAAAGCAGAATGATTATACTTTCATATATGTTAAATAAAAAATTCATTGAGAGCCTTGAATTAATACAAAAACCATTTTTTAGAACTAAAAAAAAGTTAAAGTCCGCAAATAAGACTTTGATGCAGTAACTATATCACCTCCGATAATCCAGTGTTACATAAGATTAAATAACCGGAGTTGATTATCTATATAATAAAATTAAACCGAGTGCATTTTAAGAATTTACTCGGAAGCGATGTTATCGGATGCTTTATCCTTTTTCTCGCTCTTTCCATTATCCTTAAGTAACTCTTTTCTGCTTAGTGAATATTTACCACCGTCAATTTTTATTAGCTTAACAGTTACTTTGTCACCTTGTTTAAAGTAATCTGTTACTTTTTCAACACGCTTACTATCAATTTGCGAAATATGCAACAGACCTTCTTTACCAGGCAGTATTTCAACAAATGCACCGAAGTCCATTATTTTGGTTATCACACCATCATATATCTCACCAACTTCGGGAGTTGCAGTAAGTTTTTTAATATAGTCTTTACACTTTTGTGCATTTTCCTTATTCGGTGATGCAATATTTACTGTTCCATCATCATTTATATTGATATCCACACCGAATAATCTTTGCATTCCCTGAATCGTTTTTCCGCCGGGACCAATAACCAATCCGATTTGATCGGTATCAATCTTCATAGTAATTAATCTTGGTGCATATTGTGATAACTGATCTTTAGGAACATTGATTGCTTCATTCATTTTTTCAAGAATGTGCATTCTGCCTTCTTTTGCCTGATAAATTGCCTTTTCCATTATCTCAAAAGAGATCCCCTGGATTTTGATATCCATCTGGAATCCGGTAATGCCGTCTTTTGTTCCCGCAACTTTAAAGTCCATATCGCCAAGATGATCTTCGTTTCCAAGTATATCGGAAAGTATTGCATACCTGTCGCCTTCTTTAACAAGTCCCATCGCAATTCCGGAAACAGCTTTAGTAATTGGCACTCCGGCATCCATCATGGAAAGTGAACCTGCACAAACCGTTGCCATAGAGGAAGAACCATTTGATTCAAGTATATCTGAAATTATACGAACTGTATAAGGGAATACATCTTCAGCAGGGAATACCTGTTTTAATGATCGTTCAGCAAGATTGCCGTGCCCGATTTCACGCCGGTTAACACCCATCATTCGTCCAACCTCACCAACACTGAAAGGTGGAAAGTTATACTGAAGGTAGAATTTTTTGCTGTATTCTTCCAATAACCCATCAACAGTTTGCTCGTCATTTTTAGATCCGAGCGTAACATTTGTTAAACTTTGGGTTTCACCGCGTGTAAACAAAGCAGAGCCATGAGTTCTTGGCAATATTCCAAGTTCAATTGTGATTGGTCTTACCTGAGTAGTGTTTCTTCCGTCCAAACGGATTCCATCTTTTAATATTCTTTCACGCATAAGATCTTTTTCCATGTCGTGCATAATATTTCCAATTACCTTTTCCTGTTCAGGATATTTTTCAGCAAGAGAGGTTTTTACAAATTCATTTAGTTCTTTATTCTTTGCTGATCTTTCCTCTTTGGTAAGTACAGCATAAACAATTTCTTTATATTTTGCTTCACCTAATTCATAAACATCTTTCTTAAGATTTTCATCAACAGGTTTTTCAACAACTTCCCACTTTGTTTTACCTGCTTCGGCTTTTAGCTGGTTTTGAAGTTCAACAATATTCTTTATCTCACCCTGCGCAAACTTCAAGGCATCTAGTAATTCATTCTCACTAACTTCTTTTGACTCACCTTCAACCATCATAATTGAATCGGCAGTTCCGGCTACAACAAGTTCAACATCACTTATTTTGATCTGTTCCTGCGTTGGATAAATTATCCATTCACCGTTGACTCTGCCGATCCTGACTTCTGCCATTGGACCGTTAAAAGGAATATCTGATACTGTAAGTGCTGCAGAAGCTGCACATGCTGCCAGAACATCGGGGTCATTTTCACCATCATAAGAAAGAACAAATGCAATTATCTGAGTTTCATTTAAGAAACTTTCCGGGAACAATGGTCTGATTGGTCTGTCGCAAAGTCTTGCACTTAATATTTCTTTTTCGGTAGGTCTTCCTTCACGTTTTATATAACCGCCCGGAAATTTTCCTGCCGCAGAAGTTTTCTCTCGGTACTCAACCTGCAACGGAAAAAAGCCCTGGTCTTCTTTTGCTTCCGGGGAAGCAACCGCAGTTACCAAAACCATTGTGTCTCCGTACCGAACCATTACCGCACCGTTAGCTTGTCGTGCATATCTTCCTGTTTCCAGCGAAAATATTCTGCCGCCTATTTCAATTTCTTTTTTAATTATCATTATATAACCTTACTTTCTTATGTTCAATTCTTTTATAATATTTCTGTACCTGCTGATATCTTTTTTCATCAGGTAATCCAGTAATCTTCTTCGTTTACCAACAAGCATCATAAGTCCTCTTCTTGAATGATGATCTTTTTTATGTGCGTCAAAGTGTGAAGTAAGATCATTTATTCTTTTTGTAATTAATGCGATCTGTACTTCCGGTTTTCCGGAATCTTTATCATTGCTTCCGAATTTCTTAATTATTTCGAATTTTTCCTCTTTTGTCATTGTTGACATTTCCTTTTGTTTAATTATTAATATAAACCCAGAATACCTGCCTTCTGCCGGCAGCAACCAGGATCAATTATTTAGATTTTTTAAAACGTTCATTCCGTTATCTCTGTCTTTGTTCATTTGAGCAATAAGCTCATCTGTTGAATTAAATTTTTCTTCCCCTCTTAATCTTTCCACCAGTTCGATCGTTAATTTTTCACCGTATATCTGCTTATTAAAATCGTAAATATAAACTTCTGAAACTACTTCACCATCTTCGTAAAATGTCGGGCGTCTTCCAATACTCAGCAATCCATTATGTATTTGATTCTGCAGAATTACTTTTACCGCATATATTCCAATTAAAGGAAGTAATTTTTCGGGATAATTAAGCTGAATATTTGCCGTCGGATAGCCCAATTCCCTGCCTCTCTTATCACCTCCAACCACAATCCCTGAAAATCTATAACCTCTACCGAGCATTTTAAGAGCTAAAGCAACATTTCCTTCTGAAAGGGCATTACGAACTTTTGTACTGCTAATGATAATATCGTCCAATTTATAGGATGGGATATTAGCAACAGTAAAACCGCTTTCTTTACCTATTGAAGTTAATGTGTCAGCATTTCCGCCTCTTCCTTTTCCAAAGTGGTGATCGTATCCGATAACAATTTTACTTACCCCAGTTCCTTTCACTAGAAAATCGGTTATGAATTGTTCTGCCGACTGCTGCGAAAATTCTTTTGTAAATTCAATAACAAAAATATTTTTCACACCAAGTTCAGTAAACATTTCAACTTTCTCTTCAAGAGAGCTAAGAATGTAAACTTTATCATCTTTTGAAAGAACACTGCGTGGATGAGGATCAAATGTAAAAACAAAATTACGCATTTTGTTCTTTTTTGCTTTTTCAACCACTGCACTTATAATCTGCTGATGTCCTAAATGAATACCATCAAAAGTTCCAAGTGTAAGAACAGTATTCTTATCGTATTTGATATCTGATAGTTTTCTAAATACTTGTATACTCACAGTTTTACAACAAAAGCTTTCAAATATAGTTTATTTAACCAGTAAAAGAAAAAATTAGTGATTTAAGCTATTTAGTACCAGCGCCGTAAACACCTATCCTGTCTAAAAACTCATCTACGGTAAGTGCGTCTTCAACATCAAATTCACCAATTTTAATGCGTCTCAGAGAGCCAAGAACAGCTGATGTACCAAGCTCTTTACCAAAATCAGCAGCTATACTTCTAATGTAGGTTCCTTTGGAACACTTTATTCTGAAGGTAATTTCAGGAATTTGAACAGATGTTAGATCAAATTCGTAAATTGTAACCTTCCTTGGTTCAACAGTTATATCTTTACCTTTCCTTGCAAATTTATAAAGACGCTTTCCTTTTATTTTTTTTGCCGAAAACATCGGGGGAGTTTGGTAAATCTCGCCGATAAATTTGTTTTTTACTTCAAGAATTTTGTTTTTATCAATACCAGCCGGAATTTGAACATTCTGAACTTCACCTTCAAGGTCGAAGGTTTTTGAAAACTGTCCAAGAATAAAAGTTCCTTTATAAGTTTTATCAAGTCCAATATAATCTTCAAGTTCTTTGGTCTTTTTCCCTGTCTTGATTATTAAAAGCCCGGTTGCCAAAGGATCAAGGGTACCCGAATGTCCAACTTTTTTAGCCCCGCAGTATTTACGAACCAAAGCAACTACTTTGAATGAAGTCCATTTAAATGGTTTATCAAGAAGAATTGTCTGGCCGGTATGGTAATCAAGATTTCTTAATTCAGTTGTTTCCCTTGTTATCATCATTCTCGTGAATTTTCTTAATCAGACCTTCAATTTTTTCGACGTAATCAGAAGTATCATCAAGGAAAAATCTAAGCTCTGGTACAAATTTAATCCGTATTCTATTCGCAAGTTCCGAGCGAATAAATCCTGTTTTATGTTGTATCTTATCCAGGGCAAGTTCTCTTTTTTCCTTTTCAAAGATGGAAAGATACACTTTTGCAATTTTAAGATCAGGACTTACTTTAACATTAGTGATCGTTACAAATCCGAGTTGCAATTCATCTAATTTATGCAGGAAAATAAGGCTGATTTCTTCTTTAATTAAATTTTCAACTTTATCAATTCTGTAAGACATAATAAAAATCCGTTTAATATTTCAAAACTAACTAGGAGAGTTTCTTTTTGGTTTCAACGAGTTTGAATGCCTCAATTATATCGCCAACTTTAATATCGTTGAAGTTCGCAATGCTTAATCCGCACTCATAACCGGAATCTACTTCACGAACATCATCTTTAAAGCGTTTTAAGCTGGATATATCACCTTCATGTATAACAATTCCGTCTCTAACTAATCTTATTCTATTATTCCGTGCGATTTTCCCATCCTGAACATAGCAGCCGGCAACAGTTCCGAATTTAGGAACTTTAAATGTATCTCTAACTTCAACAGTAGCAGTAACTTCTTCTGAAATTACAGGTGAAAGCAATCCTTCCAAAGCCGATTTAACTTCATTGATAGTATCATAAATAACGCTGTAAAGACGGATATCTACTTTAGATTTTTCTGCCAGTTTTCTTGCATTAATATTCGGGCGAACGTGGAAACCTATAATAATTGCATTAGATGCTGCAGCAAGAAGCACGTCGCTTTCAGAAATTCCACCAACACCTTTATGGATAACTCTTACTACAACTTCTTCGTTGGTGAGTTTCATTAGTGAATCGGATAGTGCTTCTACTGAACCATCCACATCACCCTTAACAATAAGGGGAAGTTCTTTAACTCCTCCAATACTTATCTGTTTAGCAATTTCATCTAGTGTTATATGGTGTATCTGCTTTTGATCCTGCTCACGTTTTAATTGAGACCGCTTATTTGCAATTTCTTTAGCTTCTCTTTCAGAAGGAATAACAACAAAATTATCTCCTGCCTGAGGAGCGCCTTCAAATCCAAGTACAAGAACAGGTGATGACGGAGGGGCTTCTTTAACTTTATTTCCTCTTTCATCAAACATTGCTCTGACACGGCCGTAATGGATACCAGCAACAAAGGGATCACCAACATTTAGTGTTCCTTTTTGAACAAGTATAGTTCCGGTAATACCTCTTCCTTTATCAAGTTCTGCTTCCACAACAGCACCACGAGCTATTCTATCCGGATTGGCTTTCAAATCCAGGATTTCAGCTTCAAGAAGAATTTTTTCTAAAAGCTGATCAACGTTTAATCCTTGTTTGGCAGAGAGTTCAACAATCTGGTACTTGCCTCCCCAATCTTCAACCAGAACATTTCTATCAGCAAGCTGCTGTTTTATTCTTTCCGGGTTTGATCCAGGTTTATCAATTTTGTTGATAGCAATTATTATTGGCACCCCGGCTGCCTGAGCATGATTAAGTGCTTCAACTGTTTGCGGCATCACGGCATCATCTGCTGCAACAACAAGAACAACTATATCCGTTAATTGCGCACCACGTGCACGCATTGCTGTAAATGCTTCGTGACCGGGAGTATCAAGAAAAGTAATTTCTTTTCCATCTTCAACTTCAACCTTATATGCACCTATATGCTGTGTTATTCCGCCGGATTCACCAGCAACAACATTAGTGCTTCTTATATAATCAAGCAAAGAGGTTTTTCCATGATCTACGTGCCCCATTATTGTAACAACAGGAGGCCTAGACTTAAGCGATTCTTCTAAATCCGGAATATCTTCAAGAGCTTCAGCAGCATATTCTTCCTGCAACTCTACTTCAAAGCCAAATTCATCTGCAACCAAAGTTATAGTCTCAAGGTCGAGTCTTTGATTAATGGATACCATTAATCCAAGTCCAATACATTTTGAAATTACATCACCAACCGGAACAGTCATAAGATTAGCCAGCTCATTCACTGCAATATATTCACTAACTTTTAGTACATTTTTTTCTTTGGAGCGTATTTCTAATAGTCTTTCTTCTTCAGCTTCTCTTTCTTTTCGCTTTTTCTTTCTGGAACTAGCCCTGCCCGAAGCAACAGTATCATCCATACTGAGCATAGTTTTTTTTATAGCAGCTTTTACATCTTTTTCATCTATTTCAAATTTTTTAATTTTCTTTTTCTTTTTTACAACCGGAGTTTCTTCTACTACAGCATCACCTGCTTTTTTCTTGGTGCGTGGTTTTTTCTTTTTCTTAGCTGTTTCAGCATCGGAAGTTTTTTCCTTAGAAGTTTCTTCGGTTTTAATTTCTTTAACAACCTTTTCTTTCTTCTTCTCTCCTAAATCAATCTTTCCTACAACTTTCAGTCCTTTTCTTTTACCAACTTCTGCATCCTTAGGAGACCGGAATTTACCGGAATCAGCTTTGGTATCGTCATCATCTGCCGGTGCTTTTACTTCTTCGGAAACATCTTCAGTTGTCTCATCTTCCTTCAATTCAATATCTTTATCTGCCGGTTCAATCAGTTCTGATGCTACATCTTCAGCACTTTCTTTATCAACTTCTGCGGCATCGGTGATTACTATTTCACTAACTTCTATTTGATCTTCAACTTGTTCTTCAACTTTTATTTCTGTCAGCTCTTCACTTTTTTCGGCACGTTTTTTCTGAAACTCGGCTATTTTTTTATAATGCTGTTCAGCTTTTTCAATATCCTTTTTAAAATGCGATTGTATATCGGTCAGCATTTCATCTGTAAGCAAAGACATATGAGATTTGATCTCATATCCTTTTCCTTTCAGAAATTCGATAAGGTTATCAGCTGAAAGATTATGTTCAGATGCGAACTTATATATTCGCTGTTTTTTTGCTTTTGTTTCGGACATTCTAATGCACTCTTTCTGTATTACTCTTCTTCTTCAAACTGAGATTTAATTATTTCTATAATGTCATTAATTTTTTCTTCATCAAGCTCTTCAATCTCCTTTAGCTTTTCGGCACCTGCAGTAAGAACTTCAAGCGCAGTGTCAAAACGATGATTTATAAGAATTTCATAAACCTCTGCACCTAGTTCTTCTTTAAGGTCGATAAGTTCTATATCTTCGTCATATTCTTCAAAGGCTTTTTCTTCTCTAATTATTTCTATTTCATATCCGGTTAATTTCATCGCCAAACGGATATTAACACCATTTCTTCCGACAATAAGAGAAACCTGGTCGCTATCTGCATTAACAACCGCTTTTTTATCATCCTCATCAAGTTCAATTCTCTTTAGCTTTGCCGGGGCAAGTGATCTTTGAACATATGTTATCGGATCCTCAGAATAGTTTATAACATCTATATTTTCATTGTTTAATTCTCTTACAATTGCATGAATTCTAACGCCTTTCATACCAACACAGGCACCTACTGCATCAATTCGAGCATCTTGTGATTCAACAGCAATTTTAGCTCTTTCACCAGGTTCACGGGCAATTGCTTTAATATCAATTATTCCGTCATAAATCTCAGGAATTTCTATTTCAAACAATCGTCTTAAAAACATATTGTCTGATCGTGAAACAACTATAACTGGTCCGCTTGGTCCTTTCCTGACTTCTTTAACAATTGCTCTGATAGTATCGCCTTTTTTGTAGCGTTCAAATGGTATTTGTTCAGATCTTGGAAGAACAAGTTCATTTTTATTATGGTTTATAAGAATATCATTTTTCCGTATCTGGTAAATATCACCCACAACAATTTCACCAAGTAACTCCTGATATTCATTGTGGATTATTTCTTTTTCCAGTTCTCTTATTTTCTGATTTAAACTTTGTTTAGCTAGTACAATAAGCCTTCGGCCGAGTGATGCTAATTCAATTTTTTCAACATAATCATCACCAACTTCAAGCTCTTCATCATTACCGCGTTTATTGACTTCTTCAATGCTGATTTGAGCATTAGGATCTTCAACTTCTTCAACAATTACTCTTTCAAGAAATAATTCTATATCACCGCGATCTGTATTAACAACCACATCATATTTTGCTTCTTCACCATATTTTTTTCTGATCAGCAGCCCGAAAATTTCTTCGAGAATTCCGCCCAAGACATCTTTGTCGATGCCTTTTTCCTTTACCATTGAGGCAAAGGATTCAACTATATCATAGTTCATTTAATTTTTCCTCCGCTAAGAAAAGCTTATTAGCACTTTTGCACTTATTATATCTTTAAAATTTATTCTAATTAATGTTTTTTCTGTAGTAAAAATCAGGTTATCAGCTTCAATGGAATCGAGTTTTGCTTTTATTTTTACTTCCTCTTTACCTGAGTTATACTGTAAATCAAATTTTCGATTTATATGTTTAGGAAACTGCTTTAAGAACTTTAATGGTCTTTCAACTCCCGGTGTAGAAACATCCAGTCTGTATGATCCTTCAACTATATTATTTTCTTCTATCTGATTGTTAATAACTCTGCTTAACTCAGCAAGTTTTTCAGCGGAAACATTTTTTTCTCCGTCAACATAAATCTCCACGATCCTGTTTCGATCAT
>DATHSU010000444.1:0-10867 GCA_035463895.1 Ignavibacteriaceae bacterium
AAAGTTGTTTATTATCCAGCAATTGAATTAATACATAAAGGATCAATTGGATCAAAGAAGAATTACTATTTCTTTACAAAAACAAGTTATGAGAGTAAGTATTACTACATAAAAAAACACTTTAAAGGAGCAAAAAAATTATTGATATTATTATTCCTTAAACTTCATATAATTATGCAGATTTTTATTTGGATAATTTTGTATACTTTTAATTCAAATAAATCTTCTGGAAAATTGAAAGCATTTTCTAAGTTAGTATTCTCTTCAAAGATTTCTGAAAGTTTTGACTAATGAAAGTATGTATTGATGCAAGATACGTTTTCCCTAAAATGGATGGCATCGGGAGATATTTAATAAATTTAATTGATAAGCTTTCAGAAATTACTGTGTCCGATGAAAACATTCAATTTTACATTCTTGAAATTGAAAAATTTGCAGAAAAATCTGTACTACGGAAGTTTGATGAAAGGAAAAATATTACTTTTATAAAAGTTCCGGTTTTCCCTCAAACTATAAAAAACCATTTCGTTGGAAAATATTTTAAACATTTAAAAATTGATATATATCATTACCCCCAATTTGATTTGCCATGGTTTATATCAGGTGCAAAGATTGTTACATCTATTTTAGATATGAATCCTCAAAAATTAAAAGAATTTTTTCCAACAAAACTAGGGTGGATAAAAAGATACTATTCAATTTTAACAAATTGGGTGGCACTAAAAAAATCTGATTTAATAATAACAATATCAAAAAACACAAGAGATGAATTAATTAGCTTTTATAATTACAAATTGCCGGAAAAGATTAGACAAGTTTATTTGGGTGTTGATGAAAGATTTCGTCAGATAAGTTGTGAAAATACAGAAGATGATCGATTAAAATTATTACAAACAAAATATAAATTTAACAGATACTTCCTTTATGTGGGTAATAATAGACCTCACAAAAATTTAAGTAGAGTATTAAAAGCATTTAAATTAGTCGTAAAAAAATCTAATCAAGGCTTAAAGTTTGTTTTAGTTGGTAGGCAATTGGAAAACAATTTAGATATTAAGACTATAGTTAAAGAGCAAAATTTAATTGATTTTGTGATTTTTATTGAGATAAATGACGAAGATTTAACTTCACTATATTCTGGTGCTGATGCGTTTATTTTCTGCTCACTTTCTGAAGGTTTTGGTTTACCTATACTTGAGGCAATGGCGCAAGGAACACCTGTTATAACATCTAACATAAGTTCAATGAAAGAAATAGCAGATGGAGTTGGTGTTTTAGTGAACCCTTACTCAATAGAAGATATCGAACAAAAAATGTTACATGTTATCAATAATGAAGATTTTCGTAATCAACTTTCATATAATGGACTTGAGCATGTTAAACAGTTTACTTGGGAAAAATGTGCCCAAAAAACACTTGCGATTTACAAAGAACTTCTCAAATAGAATTTGGTAAGTATCATTTGCTAAAAATCAGAGATAAATTTTTAAAAAACGATCATTAAAATTTAAACCTAAATCAGAAAAAATGTATTATTATAAATCCGAATTTTGATTCGATAAAAAAATGATAAAAAAAATCAGAGTTGCACACATAGTAACCAATTTTGCCCTTGGTGGTGCCCAAGATTATCTTATTACCACGATAGAAAATCTTGATCGTGATAAATTTGAATTATTCATATTTGGACAAATGCAGGGGGAAAGAACAGAAGTATTACTAAAACTAAAAGATGTAAAATGTGCGGATGTACCAGATCTTTCAAGAGAAATTTCACCATTGAAAGACTTAATTGCAATTTTTCAAATATTCAGATTATTAAAAAAACATAAAATTAATCTTGTTCATACACATTCATCAAAAGCAGGTGTTGTTGGTCGAATTGCTGCAAAATTCGCCGGAGTTGGAGTCATTGTACATACAATACACGGATTTCCATTTCACGATTTTATGTCCAAACCCAAAAGAAAGTCGTTTATTCTCCTCGAGAGATTAATGGCTAGAATAACAGATGCATTATTGCTTGTTTCAGAAAGGGAAAAATCAATTGCACTTAATTTGAATATTAAACCTAAGAGAATTATTGAGACAATTTATAACAGTGTTGATTTTTTTCCGTTTACTCAAACTTTTGATAGACCGATTTTTAGACAGAAATTAGGAATTAATCCATCTGAAATTCTAATAGGATTTTCAGGTAGATTTTCACAACAAAAAGCACTACACATTCTTGTTGAAGCATTCAGCTTAGTTAATAAGGAATTTCCACAAACCAAACTCTTATTGGTAGGCGATGGAGTTCAAAAATCAGAGTTAGTCGAACAATCTAAGAAACTTAATATTAGTGATAAAATCATAATGACAGGTTTTCAAAGTAATGTTGCACCATTTTATCTGATCATGGATATATTTATAATGACAAGTTTATGGGAGGGATTAAGTAGGTGTCTTGCTGAGGCTATGTATGCTAAACTACCTGTCATAGCTACGGATGTAGGAGGTACTGCTGATGCAGTCATAAATGACCAAACAGGATGGCTTATCAAGGCAAATGATGTTGATGCTGCCGTAAACGCATTGCGAGATGCAATTTTAAATCCTGAAATATGTAAAGAAATGGGAGAAAATGGATTTAAATTTGCTCGTGAATCTTTTGATATAACGAATAATACCCAAAAGATTTCCGAGTTATATATGGTTCTAGCAACTAATTAGTGGTTTTTAATTGTCTAAATCCAAAGAAAAAATACTAATCCTTCTTACTGACTTTATTACAGTAAATCTTGCATTCATTATCTTTTTTACTTTGCGTGTTCAGTCGGGGATGTTCGATCTGGTTATAATGCCGGAGTTTATACTTCCGATGCTTGCAATTTATTTTTACTGGCTGATCATTTTTACTTTTGTTGGCATGTACCGTACCTGGTTTGCTGCATCACGGTTTGATGAACTCTCCACTCTTTTCAAAGCAACTTTTGTGGGAATATTTATTTTATTTTTCGTCATTTTCCTTGATGATTATGTTCACGATGTTGCATCTTCCACACGGATTTTAATATTTATTTATTGGGGACTTCTGTTAGTTCTTGTCGGCAGCGGCAGAATGATAATTAGAAGTGTGCAGCGTAATTTGCTGATTAAAGGTATTGGAAGACGCTGTGCATTGATTATCGGATTCAATGAAAAAGCTTTTGAAGTATTTGATACTCTTGAACAGCATCGTGGATTAGGAATAGATGCTGAAGCTTTTGTTGCAGTTAATACTGATAATACAGGCAAAGATTATAAAGGCATTAAAGCTGAAGGTTCAATTGAAAATCTTGAAGAGCTTATTAGTAAATACAATGTTCAGGAAATAATCATAGCTCTTGAAAAAGACAATCACGATGTTCTGGTTGAAGTTATATCCAAAACTGAAGGCAAAGGCATAAAGCTAAAAATTGTACCTGATCTTTATGAAATATTAAGCGGACAGGCACGCACCAGTCAGATTTACGGTATGCCGCTGATAGATATTATGCCTGAGTTGATGCCTGAATGGGAGAAAAAACTTAAACGATTATTGGATATTGTAATTTCATTTATTCTACTATTAATCAGTTTACCGGCTGTTATAATATCTGCAATAGCAATTAAACTTGACAGCAAAGGTTCGGTTTTCTTCAAACAGGAGCGAAGCGGTATGAACGGTAAATCATTTAAAATGGTGAAGTTCCGATCGATGTATCAGGATGCGGAAAAGCTTACCGGTCCCGTTTGGTCGCAAAAAGACGATCCGCGTATTACAAAAGTTGGAAGGATTATCCGCAAATTAAGAATTGATGAAATTCCGCAAATGTATAATGTTCTTAAAGGTGAAATGAGTCTCGTAGGTCCAAGACCGGAAAGACCATTTTTTGTTGAAAAACTTTCTGAACAGATTCCTTATTATAAACGAAGATTAAAAGTTCGTCCCGGCATCACAGGATGGGCACAGGTAAAACATAAATATGATGAATCAATTGAAGATGTTAAAATAAAACTCCGCTACGATCTGTTTTATATTGAAAACATGTCCATCCGGATGGATATGAAAATTCTTTTCAGGACTATATTTGTAGTAATATTTGGTAAGGGTCATTATAATTAGTGCGCTAAGCGGAAAGTGCTTAGTTTACAAAAGTGGATTACTTGTTTAATAATATTCTGACAATAAAACATTGCGATGATAAATGGTTAAATTGTTTTTCTCGTTTATCTTTGTTTAAATATCAATTTTCAGTTTTTAACAATTTAATAATACAGCAATAAAACAATAATAATTTTATGCTTGATTACAAAACACTCGTAATAATACCAACTTACAATGAGATGGATAACATTCCAAAGCTTCTTCCTGTTGTTTTATCAAAGGATGACTCTATAAACATTCTTATAGTCGATGATAATTCAAAGGATGGCACTGCTCAGTATGTAATTGAACAGCAGAAATCTAATTCGCGGCTTCATTTATTACAAAGAGAAAAAAAACTTGGATTAGGAACGGCTTACATCGCCGGCTTTAAATATGCTTTAGCTAACGGGTATGATTTTATTTTTGAAATGGATGCAGACTTTTCTCACAATCCTGATGAGATTCCAGGTTTTCTGAGAGCCATAAAAGAAAATGATCTTGTCCTTGGCAGCAGATACATTGACGGTGTTCGTGTTCTTAACTGGCCTATGAGAAGATTATTGTTAAGTTTTTTTGCAAGTGTTTATACTCGTATTATCACCGGTATGCCTGTAAGAGATGCAACCGGTGGATTCAAGTGTTTCAGAAGAAAAGTACTTGAAGGGATTGATCTTGATAAGGTTCAGTCAAACGGATATTCATTTCAGATCGAGATGACATTTAAAGCTTACAAAAAAGGTTTTAAGATTAAAGAAATACCAATTGTATTTATGGATCGTGTAAAAGGCACTTCTAAAATGTCGAAAAAAATTGTTTACGAAGCAGTGTTTATGGTATGGAAGCTTCGTTTGAGAAGCATCTTCGGAATTCTCTAAGGTATGCAAGTGGATCTTTCCATTATAATAGTTAATTACAACGTTAAAGTATTCCTTCAGAATCTTCTTGATTCTATAAATAAAGCATCAGCAAACCTTCAGACAGAAATCATAATTGTTGATAACGCATCCGATGACGGAAGCGTTGAATTCCTTCGCGAGAAGTACCCTTCTGTTAAATTAATAATTAACAAGACCAACCTTGGTTTTGGAAAAGCAAATAATCTTGCTCTTAGAGAAGCAAAAGGTAAATTCATTCTACTGCTTAATCCCGATACTATTGTTGCTGAAGATACTTTCATAAAAATTATTGAGTTCTTTAATCAAACACCTGAAGCAGGATTGGCGGGATGTAAAATTCTTAATCCCGATGGCACACTTCAATTACCTTGCAGAAGAAGTTTTCCTGGTCCGTGGACTTCATTTACAAAAGTTACCGGACTAAGCACTTTATTCCCTAAAAGCAAAATATTTGCCAGATATAATCTTACTTACCTTGATGAGAATGAATCTTATGAGGTGGATGCAATTTCCGGTTCATTTATGATGATGAAAAAAGAAGTATATGATAAAGTCGGCGGATTTGATGAGCAGTTTTTTATGTATGGAGAGGATCTTGATTTATGTTACAGAATTCAGAAAGCAGGCTATAAAGTTTATTATGTCCATTCAACACAAATAATACATTACAAGGGCGAAAGCACTAAACGCAGCAGTATGGATGAAACAAAAGTTTTTTATAATGCAATGCACTTATTTGTTAAGAAGCACCTCTCTTCATCTTTCCTTGTGGAAATAATTCTGCAATCTGCAATACTTGTAAGAAGATTTTTTGCATACATTGGTAAAATAAAACTTGCATTAGCTGCAATGCTTATCGATCTGCTGCTATTCATAGCCGCACTTTTAATAGGCGAATATCTGGTTAAAACGCATTCTGCCTGGGCTGGATTTCCTCCCTTTGCAGTGCCGGTAGTCTATATTGTTCCTGCATTGCTGTATATAATTATATCCGCGGTTTCAGGTTCTTACCGAAAAGATTCACTATCTGTTATGAAGAACCTTATAGGCACCTTTATCAGCCTGCTTGTGCTTACTTCGTTAACCTTTTTCTTCAAGCAATATGCTTTTAGTCGTGCAGTAGTTTTAATAACCTATCTTATTTTATTTGTTACTCTTCCATTATGGAGAATAATTGCAAAACTTTTCTTTAATGTTGGATTGGGCAAAGATGAAATCAGACAACTCCGATCAATTGTAGTTGGTACAGATGAAACCGCAGTAAACCTTGCTAAAAAGTTAAAGGAAAAGAAAACCAATATATATTCTGTTGTTGGGCTGATTGGTTTTTCGAATAAAGATGTAGGTCAGCAATTAAACGGATTTGAAGTCATCGGTACAGATGTCAATATTGCAAAGGTAATTAAAGAACACGCTGTTGATGAAGTTATTTTTTCTTCCGCTCAATTGACTTATAATAAAATGATAGAAATCGTATCATCAAACCAGGATAAGAACGTTGAGTTTAAGATAGTCGGCAGCAATCTCGATTTTATAGTAGGAAAAACAGCAGTTACTTTACTTGATGATCTTCCCATTTTTGAACTCAATTACAATATTGCAAGTCCGGTTCACAGATTCATCAAACGGAGTTTTGATATAGTTGTTTCAACGGCAGTTTTGTTTTTGATATATCCTTTCATATTTTTCAAAGTAAAACTTAGCGGAAAGAAAGACGATTTTTCACAATTCATTTTAAATGTTCCTGCAGTATTTTCGGGCTCAAAAAGTTTTGTAGGACCGGGAACAGTGAATACGGGGAAATTATCTTTTATGGGTAAAAACGGTTTAACAGGTTTCTGGTACACAGAACCTGGCGATAAAGCTGAGCAGGAAAGACAGAATATTTTTTATGCTAAGAATCAAAATGTATGGCTCGATCTTGAGATACTTGGTAAAACATTAATTAAGATGTGGAGAAAATAATCACTATGGCAAAAACAATACTGGATTTTGAAAAACCTATCGTTGAGCTTGAAGCAAAGCTCGAGGAAATGAAAAAATACTCGGATAACCTTGATATTGAAAAAGAGATTATCAGGATTGAAGGAAAAGTTAAGCAACTTAAGGAAGAACTGTTTAAAGATCTTTCAAGATGGCAGAGAGTTCAGCTTGCACGGCATCCCGACAGACCATTCACTCTCGATCATATTCTGGCAATGACAGAAAGTTTTGTTGAACTTCACGGCGACAGACTCTTCAAAGATGATAAAGCAATAGTTGGCGGACTTGCTCAATTAGGTGATCATAAAGTTGTTATCATCGGGCATCAGAAGGGCCGTGACACGAAATCAAACCTTTACCGAAATTTTGGAATGCCTAATCCGGAGGGTTACAGAAAAGCACTTCGATTGATGAAGCTGGCAGAAAAATTTAATAAACCTGTGATCACTTTACTCGATACTCCGGGTGCTTATCCCGGACTAGAAGCCGAGGAACGCGGTCAGGCGGAAGCAATTGCAAAGAATTTATTTGAAATGAGCCGGCTGCGAGTTCCTATCATTGTTGTAATAATTGGTGAAGGAGCTAGCGGCGGTGCACTCGGTATTGGTGTTGGCGATAGAATCCTGATGCTTGAAAACTGCTGGTACTCAGTTATATCGCCTGAATCCTGCTCAAGTATTTTATGGAGAAGCTGGGAATATAAGGAACAGGCTGCAGAAGCATTAAAGTTAACTGCGCCGGATTTACTTGAACAAAAAATTATTGATCGCATTGTTCCTGAACCAATGGGCGGTGCACATAAAGATCATAAAGAGGCTGCAGAAATTCTGAAAAATATTCTGATTGAAGAACTTAATGAGTTGGTGAAAGTTAAACCCGATAAATTAATTTCAAACCGCCTGGAAAAATTTGGTGCAATGGGTGCTTTTGTAGAGTAGATGAAGTGTTTTAATTAGATTTAATTGGTTCTATTTTGCTGCCTCCACTATTTAGCAGTCGGCTGTTTAACTCCTAATGGGTCATTTCGTAGGAGTCATCGACTGAGAAATCTTTATGCTCCATCGTTGAAAAGATTTCTCCCTTTGGTCGAAATGACATCGGATTTAATTGTGAAATACTTCTTTATTTTTAGGCTTCTGTGATTATTAGAGTTTATGTGATTCATCTTCATTTGAATTAATAGTTAATCACTAATAAAGTTAGTTCGTTCTTATGCTCAAACACACCACAGAGATTAGAGTTCGCTACGGGGATACCGATCAGATGAAATTTGCTTATCACGGCAGATATCTCGATTATTTTGAAATCGGCAGAAGTGAAATGATGCGTGATAACGGACTTCCTTACAAGGCAGTTGAAGAAGCGGGTTATCATATGCCTGTGATCGAAACCATGATAAAATTTAAAAACCCTGCTTTTTATGATGAAGTATTAATAATAGAATCCAGAGTTGAAAAACTTCCATTGCTTAAAGTTCATATTGATCACACTATTACAAGTAAAGAACGCGGAGTGGTTATTTGCGAAGGTTATATTGAATTGGTTTTTGTAGATCCCAAACTTAGTAAACCGGTAAGAGCACCGGAGTTTTTTCTTAATGTGATTAAAAAATACTTCAATTAAAAGTCAAAAGTCAAAAATCAAAATTCAAAAACAGATTGCATATAAACATTGAATAAAATTTATTTTGACTTTTAACTTTTTACTTTTGACTTAATAAAATGTTCGATAAACTAAAAGAACTTACTAAAGATACTGCCATTTACGGCATCAGCACTATGATAGGAAGGTTCCTGAACTTCATTCTTGTACCTTTCTATACAAATATTTTTTCTCCCGGTGATTACGGAATCGTTATTCTGGTTTATTCTTACATTGCCATTCTTAATATATTCTTCATTTACGGTATGGATGCTGCTTTCCTCAAGTATGCAGCTTTCAAAGATATCGGCGATGATAAAGATAATTTTTCAACTCCTTATATATCAGTTTTTATCACTTCTGTTTTCTTTTCAGGATTGTTAATCATTCTAAATAACTCTATCACTGAATGGATCGGAGTGCCGTTAAATTATTCTTCAATAATTATTCTTTCATCAGTAATAATATTTGTTGACGCTAATGCTGTCATTCCTTTTCTTAAACTTCGTCTCGAACGAGAAGCAAAACAGTTTGCTGCTATCAAAGTATTAAATATCCTTCTTAATATTTTACTGAATGTTGTTTTAATTGTTGGAATGGGATGGGGAATAGAAGCTATTTTTATCAGCAATCTTACAGCGTCATTATTATCGCTGGTTTTGGTTTCACCTACGATCATAAGATTCTTTAAACTTAGTTTTCACAAGGTTTTATTCAACAGACTATTAAAATTTGGATTGCCATACTTACCAGCCGGAATTGCTATAATGCTTGTTCAGGTTGTTGATGTTCCAATTCTTGAAAGACTTACCGATCTTGATACTGTTGGTATTTACAAAGCCAACTATAAGCTCGGCATTTTTATGATGTTGTTTGTAAATATGTTTCAATATGCATGGCAGCCGTTTTTTCTGCAGAATGCAAAAGAAGAAAATGCAAAGCAGATGTTTTCTAAAGTGATGACATATTTTTCTATTGTCGGTTTCACAATGCTTATAATCCTTTCTCTATTTATTGATGATATTGTCAAAATAAATTTTGGAGGGTTCAGTATAATTGGAGCTCAATATTGGAGAGGATTAGAAATAGTGCCGATTATTCTTCTTGGTTATTTATTTAACGGATTCTATGTCGTTTTTTCAGCAGGAATTTATATTGAAGAAAAAAGCATTTACGCCCCGATAGTAGCAGGAGCAGGAGCTGTAACAAATATTGTTTCCAATCTCCTGCTTATTCCGGCATTCGGAATAATGGGTGCTGCTTTTGCAACCCTTATAAGTTATGGTGTTATGGCTTTGGGGTATTTTTTAGTTACTCAGAAATATTATAAGATTGACTATGACTTTTCACGACTGATAAAATTATTCGTCCTGGCTCTTTTTATCGGAGCATCATATTACTTTTTGCGAAGCACTGATGAACTGAACCTGTTTGTAAAACTAGCCATGTTAATTGTTTATGTTTCTATCCTTTTTAAGTTTATAATTGATCCATCTGAATTAAGAATGCTAAAGGAAAAATTAATTAAACAAAGAAATAAATAATGCCGGAAAAAGTATTAGTTAAATTCAAAAGACTGGATGATCGTTATAAGGATGTTCCAATTCCGGAATATGCCACATCCGGAAGTGCCGGAATGGATATAAGAGCTACGTTAAACGAAATTTTAGTTCTGAAGCCAAGGCAAATTGAATTAGTCCCGACGAACATTTCTGTGGAAATTCCGCTTGGTTATGAAATACAGGTAAGACCGAGAAGCGGACTTGCAGTTAAGCACGGTATTGGTGTGCTTAATTCTCCGGGAACAATCGATTCAGATTACCGCGGTGAAATAAAAATTATTCTTATCAATCTTAGTAAAGAAGATTTTAATATTTCTTCAGGCGACCGAATTGCTCAGCTCGTTCTATCAAAAGTTTATCTCGCCAAGATGAAAGAAAGCGATGAACTTAACAACAGCAAAAGGGGAGAAGGCGGTTTTGGTCATACAGGTAAAAAGTAATTTTATTTTTTCATATTAATTTTTTTGTGTTATAGTTTTCGCCATTTTTTTATTTCAACAATCTTTATATTCGTTTTAGTTAATTAAGATTTCTTCAAATCGATTTACCACTCTTAATCATTGAAATTTTGACTTTAGAAAATGTCTGATTTTATTCATTTACATAATCATACTCATTACAGTTTACAGGAT